>DKME01000039.1:279-7273 GCA_002469525.1 Actinobacteria bacterium UBA7422 | reverse complement strand
GCCAAGAAAGCAGCCAAGGCCAAGGCGCCGCTGTTCCAGGTTGCCGCAGAGGTTTCTGCCGCTGCCCCCAAGAAGGTGAGTGCGCCAATAAAGGGCAAAGGTAAGGCCACCAAGAAGGCAGCTGTTGCGCCAGCCGAAGAGAACGAAGCCACAGTCGAAGCTGTTTCACCTGAACAAGCCGAAGAGGGCGAAGAGTCATCGAAAAATCCTCGCCGTAGGCGTGGCGGTCGTGGCCGCCGTCGTAAATCTGATGACTCCACCGATTCGGCAACCGCGGAAGTCGTGACCAGCGAAGAAGAAACCCAAGGGTCAGAGCCCGAAACAGACCCCGAAGTCAATGACGACGAGGACTCCGCAGGTGCGGGAACCAAGCGTCGCCGCCGCCGCCGTCGTGCCGGTCAAGGTGACGAGCCTGAAACCGACGACCCGAATACCGTCGTGCGAGTTCGCGAGCCACGCCGCAAGCAAAACGAAGACATCAAGGGCTCAACCCGCGTCGAGGCTAAAAAGCAGCGCCGACGTGACGGCCGAGATCAAGGTCGACGCAGGGCACCGATCCTGACTGAGGCAGAGTTCCTCGCCCGGCGCGAATCAGTTGAACGGGTCATGGCTATTCGCCAGCAGGGTGACAAAACCCAGATCGCAGTATTGGAAGACGGCGTGCTCGTCGAGCATTACGTCACCCGCGGCTCGGCAACATCGCTCGTTGGGAACGTGTATATCGGTCGCGTGCAAAATGTGCTACCCAGCATGGAAGCCGCCTTTGTTGACATTGGCAAAGGCCGTAACGCTGTGTTGTATGCGGGTGAAGTAAACTGGGATGCAGCGGGACTCGAAGGCAATGAAAAGCGCATTGAGTTAGCACTTAAGTCGGGTGACCACATTTTGGTCCAGGTCACAAAAGACCCTGTCGGTCAAAAAGGTGCTCGGTTAACCAGTCAGATCTCACTTCCCGGTCGTTTCTTGGTCTATGTCCCTGACGGTTCAATGACCGGGATCAGCCGCAAATTACCGGAGAACGAGCGCAGTCGCCTGAAGTCAATTCTTAAGCGGGTCATGCCAGAGGAAGCCGGCGTGATTGTTCGCACGGCAGCCGAGGGTGCACCGGAAGAAGCGCTGGAACAAGACGTTGCGCGACTCACCGCCCTCTGGGAAGATATTTCAAGTAGCAACAAGAGCACCAATGCTCCCTCAATGTTGTATGCGGAACCAGATATTGCAATCAAGGTTGTGCGAGATATTTTCAACGAAGATGTCAACAAGATGGTCGTCTCCGGTGATACCGCGTGGACAACCGTGGACGCATACATCAGCGCCGTGGCGCCCGACCTGCTGGACCGCCTAGAGCACTGGACTGACTCAAAGGACCTATTCGGCCAACTGCGAGTTGACGAACAACTGCTCAAAGCACTTGACCGCAAGGTGTATTTACCCTCCGGTGGTTCACTCGTGATCGACCGCACCGAAGCCATGACCGTGGTTGACGTCAACACCGGTAAGTTCACCGGAGCTGGTGGAAACCTCGAAGAAACTGTCACCAAGAACAACGTCGAAGCAGCCGAAGAAATTGTGCGGCAATTAAGACTGCGGGATATCGGTGGAATTATTGTGGTCGACTTCATTGACATGGTCTTGGAAAGTAACCGCGATCTCGTTCTGCGAAGGCTCATTGAGTGCCTTGGTCGTGACCGCACCAAACACCAGGTCGCCGAGGTCACGTCCTTGGGCCTAGTCCAGATGACCCGTAAGCGGATCGGCTCCGGCTTGATCGAGTCCTTCTCGCACGAGTGTGATGCCTGTAATGGCCGCGGAATCAAGGTGTCGCTCAATGAGGAACCCCACCATGAAGCCCCGGTGCGCTACCGCAAACCGGCAAACGCTGTTGACCCGGCATCTGTCGCCGCGAAAGCGCTTGAGGCTGCCCATGCTTCTGAGCCTGGAGTGATCGCGGTTGAGCCGGAACCGGAAAGTGATCCGGTGTAGTTAAGGATTGGTAACGCCCGTATGATTCAGCAGTTGGGGCGTAGAGCCCACACAATGCAAGACTTATCAAGACCAGAATCAATTGGAAATATCGACAGGAGTTCGTGGTGTACGCCATAGTTAAAGCCGGTGGACGGCAAGAAAAGGTCGCGGTAGGCGACCTTCTAGTGGTTGACCGGGTCCCCGGGGCACCAGGTTCGACATATGAACTTCCAGCATTGCTCCTCGTTGAAGACGGTAAAGTCACCAGCGACGCGGCAGCACTCACCAAGGTCAAAGTCACAGCTGAGGTTGTCGACCATCACCGTGGAGTGAAAATTGACATTTTGAAGTTCAAGAACAAGACCGGCTACCGTCGTCGCCAGGGCCACCGCTCTGAGTTGACCAAGGTCAAGGTCACCAACATCGCAGCAGGGAAGTGAACCATGGCACATAAGAAAGGTGCGTCGAGCACCCGAAACGGACGCGACAGTAATGCCCAGCGCCTTGGCGTGAAGCGCTTCGGTGGCCAAGAAGTAAACGCCGGTGAAATCATTGTGCGCCAGCGCGGAACCCACTTCCACCCAGGCAACAATGTTGGCCGTGGCAAGGACGACACACTCTTCGCACTGAGCGAGGGAGTCGTCGAATTTGGCACCGCCCGCGGACGCCGTGTTGTCAACATCGTTCTCGGGGCGTAATTACCTGGACTCAGGAATTCGCAACGAGAAGTTGTTAACTTCTAGTTTTTGCAAGGAAGGCGGGTCCACTTGGGCCCGTCTTTTTTCGTTCTATGAACGGTTAAGGAGGCAACGCAATGGCAACATTCGTTGATCACACCACCATTCACGCACAAGGTGGAAATGGTGGTCACGGTTGTGCTTCGGTCATGCGCGAGAAGTTCAAGCCCCTTGGTGGACCCGACGGTGGTAACGGTGGGCGTGGTGGAGATGTAATCGCACTGGTGGACCCGCAGGTCACAACCCTCATGGAGTTCCACCACACACCACACCGCACGGCCACCAACGGCAAACCTGGACAGGGTGACAACCGACATGGAGCCAACGCCAAAGACATTGTGCTTCACGTTCCCTCAGGCACGGTTGTCCGCAGTGAGAACGGTGAAGTACTCGCTGACCTAGTTGTTCCCGGTGAGACATTTGTGATCGCTCGTGGCGGTCGCGGGGGACTTGGTAACGCATCCCTTGCTTCCCCCAAGCGCAAAGCACCCGGCTTCGCACTCCTTGGTGAACCCGGAAGTCACAACGACGTTGTCCTTGAGTTGAAAACGGTCGCAGACGCCGCGCTGGTTGGCTTCCCCAGCGCAGGTAAATCCAGTGTGATTGCAGCAATGAGCGCGGCCCGGCCAAAGATCGCCGACTACCCATTTACCACATTGGTTCCCAACCTCGGGGTTGTTACCGCAGGTGACGTCGTCTACACGATCGCCGACGTTCCTGGCTTGATCCCCGGGGCCAGCCAAGGCAAAGGTTTGGGTCTTGACTTCCTGCGACACGTTGAACGCTGCAGCGTGATCATCCATGTACTTGATTGCGCAACTTTGGAGCCAAATCGTGACCCGCTCACCGACTTGAAAATCATTGAGTCCGAGCTTGAGCAGTATGGTGGCCTGGAAGATCGACCACGGCTTGTTGTTCTTAACAAGATCGATGTTCCAGAAGCGCGCGACCTCGCCGAAATGGTGAAACCCATGATTGAAGAAATGGGTTACCCCGTTTTCGAAATCTCAGCGGTGTCCCGTGAGGGACTTCGACCACTGAGTTTCGCGGTGGCAAAACTTGTTGCCGAGAAGCGCGCAACCGAAGCAGCAATTGAACTGCCACGAATCATTCTCACCCCGAAAGCGGTTGACGAATCCGGTTTCACCGTCGCCCGCGAAGAAGACGGGTTTCGTGTTCGAGGCCAACGGCCAGAACGTTGGATCCGCCAAACCGACTTCAGCAACGACGAAGCTGTGGGTTACCTCGCAGATCGATTCGCTCGACTCGGTGTCGAAGAAGAACTGATCGCGGCCGGTGCCACTCCTGGCTGCGCGGTAATGATCGGGCCAGAGGACAACGCTGTTGTCTTTGACTGGTTCCCTTCCGTCGGTGCCGCAAGTCAAGGTCCTCGTGGAAGTGATTCACGGCTCGAAACTCGAACCGAGTACTTGTCGTAATGCCAACAACCCGAGCCTCTATTTCGCGAGCGAATCGAATAGTTGTAAAAATCGGTTCCTCATCCCTCTCCTCGGTCGGGGGCGGACTGAAGAAAGATGTTGTAGCGAACCTGGCCGATGCAGTGGCCAGGCGTCGGAATACTGGCCACGAAGTGATCGTTGTTTCCAGTGGGGCAATCTCAACGGGAATGCCGGCTCTTGGATTGACCAAGAGACCAAAGGACCTGCCCACCCAGCAGGCTGCGGCAAGTGTTGGGCAAGGAATTCTCTTGGCGGCTTACACGGCAGCTTTCGCCGAACACAACATCACGGTTGGGCAAGTGCTGCTAACAAGTGAAGACGTAGCACGCCGCAGCCACTACCGAAATGCGCAACTCACTTTTGATCGACTACTCGAGCTTGACGTGCTTCCCATTGTTAACGAGAACGATACCGTTGCAACTGACGAGATTCGGCTCGGTGACAACGACCGGTTGGCAGCACTGGTTGCCCACGTAACCAACGCGCAGGCGTTAGTACTGCTCTCAGACATTGATGGCCTCTACGACGGCCCGCCTCACCGACCCGACTCTCGCCACGTGCCTGAAGTTGGTCACTACTCCGAGCTGGTCAGCATGCGAATCGGCGGAATTGGGTCTGAAGGAATTGGTAGTGGAGGTATGGCAACGAAAGTGCAGGCCGCACGGATTGCCTCAGCTGCGGGTGTGCCTACACTGCTCGCCGCAACAACCCAGATCAGTGCCGCATTGGGAGATGCCAGCGTCGGAACCGCATTTGCTTCAACCGGTAAGCGCAGTTCGCTGCGACACCTGTGGTTGGCCCACGCGACGACCCCGACCGGATCGGTGATCCTGGACCCTGGAGCGGTCGAAGCCGTCGCGGTGAGACGTCTTTCGCTCCTTCCCGCGGGAATCACTCGGATAACTGGCATGTTCCTAGCCGGCGACCCGATTGATATTTGCGGCCCCGATGGAGTGGCTTTTGCTCGCGGGTTGGTCACCTATGACTCCGCCGAACTCCCAGATCTACTGGGTCGAAATACCAAGGCACTCGCTGCGGAAAAAGGCGCTGCCTACGAACGCGAAGTGATCCACCGCGACGACCTCGTACTTCTTGAGCCATAACAAATTCAGATTGCACATGAAGGGTTAAGGTGGTTTCGTGGAATCAGTAAACACAGTGAGAGAAGTCGCCCAGCGGGCCAAAGCAGCTGCACGAGAGTTGCGCATGCTGACCCGAGACCAAAAAGATGAAGCGCTGCGTACAATCGCAACCAGGCTCAAGTCCAAAAAGGAATTGATCGCAACTGAAAACCTCAAGGACCTCGAAGCTGCTAGGGCTTCGGGAACCTCCGAAGCCCTCATTGACCGTCTCACCCTGAACGGCGAGCGGATCGAAGCAATCGCCGACGCATTGATCGAGGTTGCAGCACTCCCAGATCCCGTCGGTGAAATTGTTCGCGGGTACACACTCCCCAACGGATTGCAGGTCAGGCAAACCAGGGTTCCGCTCGGTGTGGTCGGCATGATCTACGAAGCCAGGCCTAATGTCACAGTGGACGCGGCAGGCCTGTGCCTGAAGAGCGGCAATGCTGCACTTCTTCGCGGTTCATCAAGTGCCTACAACACCAATGTTGCATTGATCAACGTAATGCGCGAGGCGCTCGTTGAGGTTGGGATTTCACCCGATGCAATCGCGCTAGTCCCTGGTCACACGCACGATTCAGTCACCGAGTTGATGCAAGCCCGTGGTCTGGTTGACGTGTTAATTCCCCGCGGTGGAGCTTCGTTAATTCAAAATATTGTGAATAACTCGCTTGTCCCCGTAATCGAAACGGGAGTGGGCAATTGTCACGTGTACGTGGACAAAGACGCCGACCTTGGCATGGCTATCGACATTGTTCTCAATAGCAAAACCCAAAGGGTGAGCGTGTGCAACGCCGCAGAAACTCTTCTCGTGCATGAAGACGTGGCGGACGAATTTCTGCCTAAGCTTTTTGCTGAATTCAAATCCCGTTCGGTCACCGTCCACGGTGACGAAAAAATGCAGGCGCACGCGGATTCGGTGGGTGTTAACTGGGCTCCGGTCAGCGACGAAGACTGGGCTGCGGAGTATTACTCGATGGACATTGCGGCAGGTGTTGTTCCTAGTGTGGAAGCCGCAGTTGAACATATTCTGACCTGGTCTTCCGGTCACACCGAAGCAATCGTGTCCAGCAGTGCACCGACAATTGCCTACTTCACCTCCGCGGTTGACTCAGCAGCCGTGATGGTGAACGCCTCAACCCGCTTCACCGACGGTGGCGAGTTCGGCTTCGGTGCCGAGATCGGGATCTCGACTCAGAAGCTCCACGCGCGTGGACCAATGGGGTTGACGGAACTCACCACGACCACTTTCATCGTCTCGGGCAATGGCCAGATACGAAAGTAACGACAGCACAATTTTGCTGGTAGTAGGTCCGGTAGGGTTAGGTAAAGATCAGAGTGAGGGAGTGACATGGACTTTTCAATCGCAGCGCGAGTAAGTGAAGTATTGGCCAGCGAAGAAGCCGGTGGCAGTGTCACCAGCCCCTACATCATTGGTGGTTTTGGTTTCCTCGTGCTCATCGGTCTTTTAATAGTCACCGTCATGATCAACGTGGACCGCTAAGCCTTCGTGCACTATCGGATCGGAATTCTGGGCGGTTCATTTGATCCAATCCACCTCGCCCACATCGAAGCGGCGCGCACTGCTCGCGAGTTTTCGGTCTTAGATTTCGTCTACTTGGTACCGGCTGGCAACCCGTACCACCGCGAACCACTTGCAGGCTCAGCTGCTGCGCGGCTGGCAATGTGCGAGCTGGCCGCCCAAGAA
>DKME01000039.1:0-199 GCA_002469525.1 Actinobacteria bacterium UBA7422 | reverse complement strand
GTGCGGAGTGGTTCCTGATTCTGGGAGCCGATGCCTACCGGGATTTTCCTCAGTGGAAAGAACCAGAAACGATTTCGCGTGAGGCCAGCATCTTGGTGGTTGCTCGCCCAGGAGAGAATCACACCCAACACGAAAGCTTCCCCTGCACCTTCATTGACATTCCTGGCTGGGAGATCTCCAGCAGCGGGATTCGTCAGCG
>DKME01000051.1 GCA_002469525.1 Actinobacteria bacterium UBA7422 | reverse complement strand
ACCCACTCACAGTCGCGGTTCAAGAGCGATTAACCGTAGACGAGTTAGCTTCGACCTTCACGGTTTTCCCAAGTTTGTCGGGCTCAATCGCCGAAGCCGCCAGAAGACTACACAACTCGAGTGAGTAGGTACTAGGTTCTTCTAGTGAATTCAATTGACATCTCGATAAACCCAAAGACCGACCAACTCAATCGCGCCGCATATGAATCAGCGACAACAATTGCCTCGTTGAGTAAGGTGCCCAAGCACGACATTGCCATTGTCTTGGGATCAGGGTGGGTTCCCGCCGCTGAAAAAATCGGTTCACAACTCGCAGAGTTCAGCGTGTCCGAGGTCCCTCATTTCAGCGAGCCAGCGGTAGCCGGCCATGCGGGCAAGATTCGCAGCGTTGACATTAACGGCAAAAAAGTTCTCATCTTTTTGGGCCGAACTCACTTCTATGAAGGCCGCGGAGTTGACGCGGTCACCCACACCGTGCGCACTGCAGCAGCAGCCGGCTGCAAAACCATGATGCTCACCAACGGTTGCGGAGGGCTCAACCCGGAGTGGTCTCCCGGAACTCCGGTACTGATCAAAGACCAAATCAACTTCACCGGCAACTCACCGCTGCATGGTGCGCATTTCGTGGACCTAACGAATCTTTACTCCACACGGTTGCGTGCCTTGTGTCACGAGGTTGAACCCACGTTGCCCGAGGGCGTGTACGTGCAGTTCCCCGGCCCCATGTATGAAACCCCCGCGGAAATCACCATGG
The DNA here is from genome assembly GCA_002469525.1 of Actinobacteria bacterium UBA7422. Classification (GTDB taxonomy): domain Bacteria; phylum Actinomycetota; class Actinomycetes; order S36-B12; family S36-B12; genus UBA4592. Next base: position 28,379 of record DKME01000051.1, on the reverse strand, counting down.
TGCGCAATATGGGTGGAACCCTGGTGGGCATGAGCACCGCACTTGAAGCAATCGTGGCCAGGTCACTGGGCATGGAGATCCTTGGAATTTCACTTGTCACCAACCTGGCCGCCGGTATGAGTGGTGAACCCCTCAACCATGAAGAAGTCCTTCAAGCCGGCAACGATGCCGCCGCCCGCATGGGTGATCTGCTCGCAAAAATTATTTCCAAAATCTGATCAAAGGAATTTCACCCGCCATGAACGTCATAGCCCAAGCAAAAGAGTGGCTCAAGGCAGACCCGCATGAGGAAACCCAACACGAGTTGCGGGTGCTGATTGAACAGGCAGGTAAAGCCGACCCCCAAGCACTACGGGAACTCCACGATTGCTTCAGCGGTTCACTTCAATTTGGTACCGCAGGACTCCGCGGAAAGCTCGGCCCAGGGCCAAACCGCATGAACCTTGTCGTAGTCGCACGCGCAGCAGCCGGACTAGCCAAATACCTCAACCACGAAAACAACACCAACAACCAAGGCACAAACACCGTCGTGATCGGCTACGACGCACGCCACAATTCTGAATTATTTGCACAGGTCACCGCGCAAATCCTTAGCGGCGCAGGTATCACTCCCTTGCTATTCCCACATACGGTCCCTACGCCGGTTCTGGCATTTGCTATCCGGCACCTGCACGCCAGCGCCGGTGTCATGGTGACCGCGAGCCACAACCCACCCCAAGACAATGGCTACAAGGTGTATCTCGGCTCGGGCGCTCAAATAATTCCACCCGCTGACATTGAGATTGCCCAATGCATCGAAGAGGTCACAGCCCTTGGCCCGGTCCGTGACCTACCGCACGGTGACACGTGGACCACGCTGGAATCCACGACAGAGCAGGCATACCTCGATCACACAGCACAACTTGTGGACACAACAATCAGTACCAACTCTGACCTTAAAACCGTGTACACCGCAATGCATGGCGTTGGTGGAAAACTATTTATGGAACTGGCTCAAGTAGCCGGCTTCCCCGAACCCATCAAGGTTGAAAAACAATTCGAACCTGATCCAACATTCCCCACGGTGGCGTTCCCCAACCCCGAAGAACCTGGCGCAATTGATCTTTCGCTCGAGACTGCAATCAAGAACAATGCCGACATTGTGATTGCTAACGACCCTGACGCTGACCGTTGCGCGGTTGCAATCCCCACAACCACTGACAAATCCCAATGGCGCATGCTGCACGGCGACGAAGTGGGCGCGCTGCTTGCAACATGGATCGCAGAAACCAAACCGGCACGAGGTGTCATGGCCCAATCAATCGTGTCCAGCACACTTCTTAAAGCAATAGCCGAAAGCGCCGGGTTTGAGTACACCCAAACCCTCACCGGATTCAAATGGATCGGCCCGATCCCAGGTTTAGTGTTCGGCTACGAAGAAGCACTGGGCTACTGCGTGGACCCTGACTTCGTGAAAGACAAGGACGGCCTCTCCGCTGCACTGAAGGTCATGGAACTCGCCGCCCACCTCAAGTCCGAGGGGAAAACACTCCAAGACCAACTCGACCAAATCGCCCTCACATTCGGTGTCTACGCAACCGACCAGGTGTCCGTAAGAGTCAGTGACCTTTCACGGATCCCAGAAATCATGGGACGACTACGTGAGACTCCCCCAACACACATCGCAGGAGCAGCAGTCACCGAGTTCATTGACCTGTCAGTGGGAACCAGCGAACTACCTCCAACTGACGGTTTGCTGTTCAACCTCGAAGGTGGCGGACGAGTAATTGTGCGACCAAGTGGCACCGAACCCAAGGTAAAGGTCTACCTCCAAAGTGTTGTCAACGTAACCAACGAAGACGTACAAGCGGCCCGAACCAAGGCTGCCCACAACTTGGAGTCAATGGCCACTGACGCACAAGCTTGGCTTAATTAGCGCGACGAAATCTCTTTGGATTAATCGAACAGGTCAATGACAACTTCGAGGCAGTTGAGATTCTTTCCAAACGTGGTGATGTCTTTCTAATCTCTGCCAACGAATACCGGTCACTACAAGAAACCGCTCACCTGCTTCGGGTCACGGCAAATGCCAAACGGCTACTTGCGTCACTGGATTCACTCGCCGCCGGAAAGGGAACCACCCGGGAACTTCAATGGGGCGAATAGTTTTCTCAGAACAAGCCTGGGAAGACTATCTTTGGTGGCAACGCGAGGACCGAGCGATCCTTAAACGCATCAATCGACTTATTGAAGCGACCCAGCGCGATCCATTTGACGGAATTGGAAAACCCGAGCCACTGCACCCCTCGCTCGCGCTTTCATGGACGCGAAGAATTACCGATGAACACCGGATGGTCTACCTCGCACACGATGGTTCAATCGAAATTGCAGCGCTTCGCTTCCATTACAAGTGACTCACCTCTACCCCATCTAACATATTTTGGAGTGAGTTCGAGGGGGGACTAGGCTGAACGGATGTCCTCCCCACACACCCAGGCACCCCCAAGCTGGGAAACCCATAAAGGCCTGCACGCGCTCCTTGCCGGCCTCCCCGGAGTCGATCAAGTGGGCGCCGAGGCACGAGCCGCAGCCCTGGCAACGCGTTCAATCAAAAAGGAATCAAAAATCTGGGCGATCGACACCGCGATCTCCATGGTGGACCTGACCACCCTTGAGGGAGCAGACACTCCCGGCAAAGTCAAAGCAATGTGTTCAAAGGCCCTGCACCCCGACCCCACCGACATGTCAACACCCAGCGTTGCCGCAGTGTGCGTGTACCCAGACCTCGTCGAAGCCGCCCGCGAAGTTGTCGGTGACAGGATCCACGTCGCTGCAGTAGCAACAGCATTCCCCAGTGGTCGAGCCTCCTTAAACATCAAACTCACCGACACCAAAGAAGCAGTCGCCGCAGGCGCGGACGAAATCGACATGGTGATTGATCGTGGCGCATTCCTCACCGGAAACTTTGGCAAAGTATTCGACGAGATCGTGGCGGTGAAAGAAGCTTGCGGCCCAGCGCACCTCAAAGTGATCTTAGAAACTGGTGAACTCAAAACACTGGACAACGTTCGCAGGGCAAGTTGGCTGGCCATGAAAGCCGGCGCGGACTTCATTAAAACCAGTACGGGCAAGGTCGCGCCAGCGGCAACACTTCCCGTCACACTCGTCATGCTCGAAGCGGTCCGCGACTTCCACGAAGAAACTGGCACGAAAATCGGTGTGAAAGCAGCTGGCGGCATCAAAACTAGCAAGGACGCAATCAAATACTTGGTGCTGGTCAACGAAACCGTCGGGGAAGACTGGATCACCCCGGACCTGTTCCGATTCGGGGCGTCAACCCTGCTCAACGACCTGCTACTACAGAGACAAAAAATGATCACCGGCCACTACTCCGGCCCCGACTACGTCACAATTGACTAGCTACCAGCGACTACAGCGAGAGAAGACACCCATGACTTTCCAATACGCTCCGGCCCCGGAGTCCACGGCAATCGTGAACATTAAAAGTTCCAACGACCTTTTCATCAACGGTGTGTTCACTCCAGGGCACGGCACCCCGTTCAAGACGATCAACCCCGCAACCGAGGAAGTGCTCGCTGAAATCTCGCAAGCAAACCAAATAGACGTTGACGCAGCAGTACTCGCAGCTCGCAAGGCCTACGACAAAACCTGGTCGAAAATGTCCGGCCGTGATCGCGGCAAGTATCTTTTCCGTATCGCTCGCCTGATTCAAGAGCGCGCCCGTGAGTTTGCTGTCCTGGAGTCCATGGACAATGGAAAGCCAATCAAGGAAAGCCGCGACGTTGATATTCCCATTGCTGCAGCGCATTTTTTCTACCATGCCGGTTGGGCCGACAAGCTCGAGTTCGCCGGTTTCGGCAGTGACCCCAAATCACTCGGTGTTGCCGGGCAAATCATCCCGTGGAACTTCCCACTGCTCATGCTCGCATGGAAGATCGCGCCAGCACTAGCAACCGGAAACACGGTTGTCCTCAAGCCCGCCGAGACGACTCCCCTGACTGCGCTTCTCTTCGCGGAGATTTGCCAGCAAGCTGACCTACCCCCTGGTGTAGTCAACATAATCACGGGTGACGGTGAGGCCGGTCGCATGCTTGTCGAACACCCCGACGTCAACAAAATCGCATTCACGGGAAGCACCGGCGTAGGTCAAGCAATTCAACGACAAATCGCGGGAACCAATAAACGCTTAACACTTGAATTGGGTGGCAAAGCAGCAAATATTGTTTTCGATGACGCCCCAATCGACCAAGCAGTTGAAGGGATCGTCAACGGGATCTACTTCAACCAAGGTCACGTGTGTTGTGCGGGAAGTCGACTCCTTGTTCAAGAAAGTATTGCCGAACAAACAATTGAGTCACTCAAACGCCGACTTCAAACTCTACGCCTTGGCGACCCACTAGATAAGAACACCGACATTGGCGCGATCAACTCTCGTGAGCAACTCAACCGGATCATTGACCTGACCAAGAGTGGCGAAGATGAAGGCGCCGAGCGTTGGAGCCCAAACTGTGAGATCCCGGAGAAAGGTTTCTGGTTCGCCCCAACGGTATTCACGGGCGTGACCCAGGCTCACCGGATTGCTCGTGAGGAAATCTTTGGTCCAGTGCTCAGTGTTCTTACGTTTAGAACCCCCGACGAGGCAATTGAAAAAGCCAACAACACCCCCTATGGTCTTAGCGCTGGAATCTGGACGGAGAAGGGCAGCCGCATTCTCGCAATGGCAAACAAAGTTCGCGCCGGTGTTGTCTGGGCGAATACCTTCAACAGGTTTGACCCGGCCAGCCCATTTGGTGGTTACAAGGAAAGCGGCTTTGGCCGCGAGGGTGGCGTTCAAGGTTTGGGTGCCTACCTCACAAGTGAGGAGACGTCATGATCGGGAACGACCCACGCGTGGAAGTACGCAAAACCCACAAACTCTTTGTTGGCGGTGCATTTCCCCGCAGTGAATCCGGCCGCACCTACGAAGTGGTCAACACCAATGGTGAATTCCTCGCCAACGTTGCCAAAGCCAGTCGCAAAGACGCACGCGACGCCGTGATCGCAGCCCGCACCGGCTTTAACTCTTGGTCAAAAGCCACCGCCTACAACCGTGGACAGGTCCTTTACCGGATCGCTGAAGTAATGGAAGGCCGCAAAGACCAGTTCGCAAGCGACATCCAAGACGCCGAAGGCACCAGCAAAAAGAAGGCAACCGCGCAAACCGATCAAGCAATCGACCGGGTGGTGTGGTACGCCGGCTGGGCCGACAAATACGCGCAAGTCCTGGGCAACACCAACCCAGTTTCAGGGCCGTTCTTCAACTTCAGCATCCCCGAACCAACCGGTGTCGTTGCTGCCGTTGCCCCCCAAGACTCCAGCCTGCTCGGTCTTGTCAGCGTGATCGCACCGATCGTCACGAGCGGTAATTCGGTGATCGTGATCGCCAGCACCAATTCACCGATCCCGGCAATCACCTTCACCGAGTGTTTAGCAACAAGTGACGTGGTCGCAGGAAACATCAATATTCTCACCGGTGACCCAGCCGAAATCATGCCCTCACTTGCAAGCCACGCGGACGTCAACGCCCTCGACCTCACGGGCATTACCGACCCCGAACTCCTGACACAACTTGAAATCGAAGCAGCCGGAACCGTCAAACGTGTCCGTACGTCACCAACCAACCCAGACTGGAATGCAACCCCAAGCCTCTCCCGAATCCGCGCCTTCACGGAAATCAAAACCGTGTGGCACCCCATGGGTATGTAACAAACCCAACCAATGAACCCGGCCAAGAACCTCTACGCAACCGCAGGGTTCATAACTGTCGAAGAGTTTTGGACTTTGAAATTACCCACTGTCTAAAAAACTGTTTCGACGCCCATCTCTTGTGCACGAGAATTGAGTTTCTGGTCAAATGAAATAAGTGGAAGCTTCAGTCTGATCGCAATGTCAATCACGTAACAGTCTGGCAGCGGGAGCTTGGTCTTCATGCGGATTTCCGACACCCTCAATGCACCGGCCACCCCAGACGTGGATTGAAATTCAAATCCCATTATTTCCATAAATCGGAGTACTTCACCAGCTTCGTCTCTTGCGCTCGACCTCACTAGACATTCAGCGAGTGAGACTTCATGCAGGATTCGCGGCTTTTGAGGATTGGCTTTCAAACTCGCCGTTACTTCGTCACAATGGACGTCTTTTGGGTTAATCAATGCAATAACCGCACTCGAGTCAAGAATCATCTCGCTCCCACATCTGCCGCAGCTCCTCTTTCGTAGCACCGAGATAGGTGTCACCAATTACAGCGTGAAAGTCGGAAATGGCTTTTTGGATCGCGAGAGACTCAGCGAATCGCTGTTCAATAATTGACTCGGCGCCACGCTGAGCTAGCAACGAGACCTGCGCAGACTTAGGTTGATCGGGCCAAAGCTCGCGAGCAACCTCCAATGCTGCCGTGAGTTCCTCTGTTTCGGTGACTTGAATACGTGGCTTTACCGTAGGCATAACGCGAATGTACCACCGAAATTAATGGTGGTACACCTTGTAGTCTATTTTTTCGTCTCGCTTCAACGGTCCATCCCACAGTTATCGCTCCGTTGCCGGTTACGTTATTGGCTCCTCGAAACATGAAGTCAAAAGGGAAGTCGAAAGCCCCACTACCGCGCATAAGGCAAGCGCTTTTAGTCTTCGCTTCACCCACTACTCCGAGTCTTGGGCTTTTTTAGCGGAAGATTTACGGGCGAAGTACACGCCAACGCCAACCCCGACTGCGAGAACACCCACGACAACAACAACGACGGGAAACACTCGACGGCTAGCCGCAATGACATTCTCGGTGGTTTCCAGAACGTCTTCGGCGATCAAAAGGCCAGTGTCGACTCGGTCCATTACTTCGCGGGCCCGCCCAAGTTCGGTGCGCACAAGTTCAAGGCGATCTTGCCCTTGCTCCAATGCACCACTGATATTCGACATAACAGATACCTTTCCCTTAAGTCACCTCAAACACATTGATTAATGGGTTAGCCGTGTTTCCAATTCGGATCTGATCTGAGCATATCCCGGTTTAATTTGATTATTGATGATCTCAAGTCGTTCATCAAAGCCAATGAACGCACTTTTCATTGCATTAATTGTTAGCCACTCCATATCTTTCAAACCCCAATCAAAAGCTTGGCTCAGTAGGTCCATTTCATGTGACATGGAGGTCCCCGACATCAGACGATTGTCCGTGTTAACGGTGACACGGAAACCGAGCTTGCGCAGCAATCCGATCGGGTGGGTTGCGATTGACGCTGCTGCACCCGTTTGAACGTTGGATGTTGGACACAGTTCCAAGGGAATCCGGCGATCGCGGACATAGGCCGCGAGGTCACCGAGGGAGACGCTTCCGTCAGCATTGACCGTGATGTCGTCCATGATCCGCACACCATGACCTAGCCGATCAGCACCGCACCACTGAATCGCCTCCCAGATTGACGGCAGCCCAAATGCCTCACCAGCGTGGATTGTGAAGTGAGCGTTCTCCCGGCGTAGATATTCGAATGCATCAAGGTGACGGGTGGGTGGGAAGCCCGCTTCAGCACCTGCAATGTCAAAACCAACAACACCCTTATCCCGGTATTCAACGGCAAGTTCAGCGATCGAACGTGAGTTAGCAGCGGTCCGCATAGCGGTGAGAAGTACGCCAACTCGAATGTTGCGCCCACCGGCAGTGGCAGCAGCAACGCCAGCGTCAAACCCAGCAAGTACCGCGTCAATGATCTCGTGCAGACTCAAGCCTTTTTCCACGTGCAATTCTGGAGCAAAGCGAACCTCGGCATAGACAACACCGTCGGCGGCCAAATCCTCCGCGCATTCACGCGCAACCCGTGCCAACGCATCGACGCTTTGCGTCACCCCAACCGTGTGCTTGAACGTCTCAAGGTAACGCTCAAGTGAACCCGAGTAGGCCGCCTCGGAGAACCAACGACCAAGGGATTGCGCATCACTCGCTGGCAAATCCGAGTAACCCGAGTCGGCGGCCAGGTCCAAGACTGTTTGCGGCCGTAAGCCACCATCAAGGTGGTCGTGCAACAGGACTTTAGGAGCCTCGATGATCAAATCGAGTGGGACGGGGGAGGAAATTGCAACGTCAATACTCATGAGGCCACGTTAGCCGACAACCACACGGTAACCGAGGACTCCCCAAAGTTGGCTAGCCCCAAAGTTGCGCAATGGCGACGAGTTCAGGTTGTGGGAGTGATCCCCCCGTGCTCCACTCCCACAACCTGCTTTACCGATTAACTGGATTAACTTGTTTAAACGGTAAATCGAATTCCGCGATCGCCTACCGCCTGGGATATTCACAGTCCACGGTAAAACAGGAACTCCAGCGAATATCACGTCGGCTTAAAGCCGCGAACCGCAACGAGGCCGTCACACGGGCAATTGAACTGAATCTCATGACTACCGGCAACGCGGTTCCCGTAGAGTCTGATGGTGCAGGTATCAGTTAAGAAGTCACTCCTTCTGGTTCGACCTTTTGCACTGGCGTTCGCTTTTTTCTTTTTTCTCCTGCTCCCCGGACTACTGATCGGCGGGTTCGTTGTCAAAGGGGCTGAGGAACTATTCCTGTTCGGGGCAGTTCCAGTGGCTGCCGCAGTTTTTGGTGGCAACCGGAAACTTGCGCTGCGCTTCACCTTTCTCACCGCCTTTATTGGTGGGCTCTCCTTGGTGTTCGCACCCAGTGTCGCGCTGAACACAGCCTTAATCGCGATCGTGTCGGGCCTTGTTGGTCTGACCGCACGTCGCGGCACTCAAAGCCCCGGTCTCCTCATGGTGGTCACGTTGGGGTTCATCGTGGTGAGTCCTCCGGTGATCAACTGGCGCGACGGCGGGGCCGCAATTGAAAGCCCCTGGTATGCAGCAATCGGCGCGCTAATTCTGCTCTCCGGTGGATTGTGGGCCACCGCGATCGGGTACGTGGTGCGAAACAAAATACCCGCTGGCGCAGCCCCGGTTCAGCGCGAGTTGCCCGTGGTTATCCCCTACGCACTGGCCCTATTTGTTTCCACCGGACTCGCCACATTTATTGTGCTGGAATATTGGACCAACGGACTCGGTGCCTGGATTATCTTGACCGTGTTGGTCGTGGTCCAACCCGAACGGGAAACCATGAAAACAAAGGTTGCCTACCGGGTAGGTGGCACCTTGATCGGTGGCCTTATCTCCATCCTGTTGTTATTTTCTCTTGAAATTTTTGATCTGCAGTCCGGATACATGCAACTTTTCTTAGCATTTATTTGCATCTCCCTAGCTATGTCCTTCTACCAGAGCGGCCCGTACTGGATATTTGTCACGTTCATTACACCAGGCGTGGTGTTATTAGACTCGAACCAGGCGAGTGATCAAATCAAAGTCGCAGAAATTCGCGTCCTCTTCACCTTGATTGGTGCGGTGGTTGCGGTACTGATTGCCGTGTCTATCCGGGAACTGGCAAAAAGGGTTCGTTATTCAGGGTCGTAAACGTTGTGATCCTCGTCAGCCCGGTGGACCGTGTCCGGCGCGAATGCCGGCACACAGATTGACATGTACCGCGCGCCGTCTTCGGTGTAATAGCGGACCCACTCGCCACCGCGAGCAACTATTGCTTGTCCCGCGTTGACCCTGGTGGGGCCGTTTTCTGAGTCAACCATGAGGGAGCCTTCTAGGACTACCGTGAACTCGTCAAACTCGGGGGTCTGCTCGGGCTCGGTCCAACCGGCTGGGGCGACCATGTGGGCGATTGAGACGCGGTCGTCGCCCGTGGCAACGTGACCTGCGTACTCTTCGATGGTTTTACCACCGGGGACGGGGATGTGTACTGGGGCTGGGATCAGTTCAGGCATGTTGCTCCTTGGGCGCGGTGATGTCGGCTGGGTGGGTTTAGCGAGCTTCTCGTCGCTCGACTAGGTCGTCGGGTCCAAATGCTTGCGGAAGGATCTCTTGAAGAGTCTTGATGCCTTCTGGGGTCGTGATTTGGGTTGTGGGGGATCCGTTTTCCCACAGCAACTGGCGGCAGCGACCACACGGCATGAGTGAATTACCGTGCTGGTCAACACAGGTGACCGCGGAGAGTTTTCCGCCACCTGATGCGTGGATCGCGGAGACCATGCCGCACTCGGCGCACAGACCAATTCCGTAGCTAGCGTTCTCCACGTTGCAACCGACCACGATTCGTCCGTCGTCCATGAGGCCGGCAACACCCACCTTGAATTTGGAGTAGGGGGCGTACGCCATTGTCATGATTTTGTTGGCGGCTTGCGCAAGCTCTTGCCACTGTTGCTCGCTAATTGTCATGAACGCTGCTTACTTCTTTTCCCATGGAACACCGTCGGCTGCTGGTGGTCGCGCACGTCCAACTAGGCCCGCCACGACAACGATTGTGACCAGGTAAGGGGTCATGGCGAGGAACTCGGTTGGGATTGCCGTATTGATCAGCGCCAGTTTCTGCGACAGCGAGTCGGAGAAGCCAAATATCAGCGCCGCACCTAGAGCTCCAATCGGGTTCCAACCACCGAAGATCATGGCGGCAAGCCCGATAAAACCTGCTCCACCGGTCATTCCTTCGTCGAATCGACCCACCGTACCCAAAGTGAACCAGGCACCAGCGAAACCACCGACCATGCCCCCGTAGATGACGGCAAGGTATCGAGTCTTGGCAACACTGATGCCCAGTGAATCCGCGGCCTTGGGGTTTTCACCAACAGAGCGGGTGCGAAGCCCCCAACGGCTACGAAAGAGCATGAAGGTGGTGAGGGCAACCAGGCCAAACATGGCGTACACGATCACGGTCTGGTCGAAAAACATTGGACCGATGATCGGAATGTCTCCAAGAAGCGGGATCTTGATCGCGGGGAAGATCGGTGCGTCATTCCACTCGGGCCGCTTGACCAGGACTTGGGCGGTAAGGAAGGACGTTAATCCCAGAACTAGCAGGTTTATAACGACACCGATAATGATTTGGTCGACTCGGTAGTTAATGGAGAGCCATGCCAAAAGTAACGCCAGGATTCCACCGGTGATTGTGGCGGCGATCAGACCGACCCACCCACCGAGTAGTGAACCCATGACAACACCTGTAAATGCACCACCGAGCAGCATTCCTTCGATCCCAATGTTGACCACACCGGATCTTTCACACAGAATTCCCGAGAGCGCACCAAGGGCAATCGGGGCTGTTCGGGCAATGGTGGACACCAGCATGCTGATCAGTGAAAACTCTTGACCTGCAGTTGCCCAGATCATGATCGAGATCACAAACACGACAAAAGAAATTCCAAGGATCAGGGTTGACTTGCGTTGGAAGCCTTTGAGAAATTGAGTTCCACCGAGGAACGCAAGAACCATGGCCAGGACGTACAGCGCCGCCGTGCTTGGGATTGCCAGGGCACTGAGTTGGAATTTTTCGTCGGAGAAACTCAAACCGAATGTTGCAACCCCCTGGGATGCCGGAGCCAAAACAAACATGACCACGGCCGCAAGGAATAACATGACGATTCCGATGATTTTTGCGCGACGAACTTTGCTCTTGCTGAGCACATTGGACTTGACTTCTTTGCTTAAGTAACTCTCCACGGGGGTTTGCTCGAATTCGGCACTGCGGTCACTCATGATCCCCACCCCTTACTGATCTGGGTGGATGCCACCGGTGTTTTAAGTCGGTAAATTGATGCAATCAGGGCTGGTGCGGCAACGAGAATAATGATTAGGGCCTGGATCACGGAAATTAGGTCGATTCCCACACTGGCGCTGACTTGCATTTGTTGACCACCAGCTCGCAGTCCCCCAAATAGAATCGCCGCTGCAACTACACCCCAAGGGTTCGAGCGACCCAACAGCGCTACCGCGATCCCGTCGAAGCCAAGGTCCGCGGTGAAGCCCGGGGTTGTTCGGCCAAGGACTCCGAGCACTTGTCCCGCGCCAGCGGTTCCTGCAAGCGCCCCGGCGATCAACATGACCATGACGTACACCTTGGTGACCGAAATTCCCGCATAGCGAGCGGCACTGGGGTTAGCGCCAACGGCTCGGAACTCAAAACCGATTGTCGTGCGAAAGAGCAGCCAGTAGATCAGAAATGCGGCGGCGAGTGCTACAAAAAGTCCCGCGTGCACGCGTAAGGCCGAATCGATCCCGCCAAGGAATGCGGGGTACTCGGCACTTGACTCGATATTTTTGGACACGGGGTCGTTGCGCCCCTCGCGCTGAAACATAGTGGTTTTGAGCAGGAAGTCCACGAGCCGAAGTGCGATGTAGTTCAACATGATCGTGGTAATTACTTCGTGCGCCCCAGTTTTCGCTTTCAAAATACCGGGAATAAAACCCCAAATCGCACCGCCCACTATTCCCGCGAGTATCGCGAGGGGAAGGTGGATGAAGATTGGGATACCCGTAATTGAGAACCCCACCCATACGGCAAACATTCCGCCAATCAATGCTTGACCTTCACCACCGATGTTGAACAGTCCTGCCCGAAATGCGAGCGCAACAGAAAGACCAGCGAGCATGAGTGGTGTTGCAGCTGTCAAGGTTTCTGAGACAGCCCGCAGTGAGCCAACGGAGCCTTCAAGGAGCGCACCATAAGCCGCCATTGCGTCACCGAAACTCGATCCGGTGAGCACGATTATGACTATGCCGATCAACAATGCTGTGATTACCGACAAGAGTGGGATGAGAATCGCGGTGCGCCAGTCGGCAGCAGTTGCCAACCGCTGGGTGAAGCTACGTTCCTTTGGGTTTAGGAGATCCTGTTTCGTTTGCGGGTCAAGTTGTGAGCTCATGCGTTCTGTCCCGCCATGTAAAGCCCAACTTCCGTTGGGTTTGTTTCCGAGGCAATAAGAGATGCCACAATTTTCCCGTCAAACATTACCAAAATCCGATCAGAGAGTGCGAAAATTTCGTCGAGTTCAGTGGACACAACCAGAATGGCAATTCCTTCATCGCGCTTTTTCACAATTTGTTCGTGAATGTACTCAATTGACCCCACGTCAATCCCACGAGTGGGTTGCGCGCACACCACCAATGGAACATCACGACTAAATTCTCGGGCGACGATCATTTTTTGAGCGTTACCACCTGAAAGCGCTCCACCATTGTTTTCAATATGTGGCGGACGGACGTCGTATGCCGCAACCAACTCCCGGGCTGTTTCATCAATTGCAGCACGCTGCATCTGAATTCCCTTTGAGTAAGGCTTGGCGTAGTAGGAGTCCAGGACCAAGTTTTCCGCGATCGTGAAACTTCCGATCATGCCCATGTGGTTACGGTCCTCAGGGATGTGAGCTACACCATCTTTGTGAATCTGGCGGGGATTGGAACTCGTAATATCAAGGTTCTTAAGTTTTATTGTTCCCTTTGCAAGTGGGAGTAGCCCTGTGATCGCTTCGACGAGTTCGGTTTGACCGTTGCCTTGAATCCCGGCAATCCCGACGATCTCACCAGCTCGCACTTCCAAGTTGATGTTGTCCAAGAGATCGCGACCAAGATCGTCGGTCATGGTGACCGACTCCATGGTGAGGACCGATTCACCCGGCTTCGCAGGTGTCTTTTTCACTGTGAGGTCAATATCACGCCCAACCATCATGGATGCAAGTTCTTCTTGGGTTGCTGTTTTCGGGTCGGCGTGACCGACAACTTTGCCTGCGCGCAGAACCGTGATGTGGTCTGCGATCGCGATAGCCTCTTTGAGTTTGTGTGTAATGAAAATAATTGTTGCGCCGCGGGATTTGAGTTCGGCGACAATGCCGAAAAACTCGATAACCTCTTGGGGGGTGAGAACTGCCGTTGGCTCGTCAAAGACCAAAACTTTTGCACCGCGTAACAGAACCTTGATAATTTCAACCCGTTGCTGAATACCGACCGGAAGATTTTCAATTTTTGCTTTCGGGTCAACCGCAAGACCGTACTTCTCTGAGATCTCCCGGACTTCTTTATCGGCTTCTTTCGTGTTAAGAATACTGCCTGCAATTGTCGGTTCAATTCCAAGAACAACGTTCTCTGCCACGGTAAACACGTCAACGAGCATGAAGTGCTGGTGCACCATTCCGATTCCCGCTTTGATTGCTGCGCCTGGATCGTGGAATTTTTGATCGACTCCGTCGATAATAATTTCACCGGAGTCGGGGCGGTAAATGCCCGAAAGAATATTCATGAGAGTGCTTTTTCCTGCACCATTTTCACCGATCAGCGCGAGCACCTGACCTGAGTGGGCGGTCAGAGACACATTGTCATTGGCTAACACACCGGGGAACGCTTTGGTAATTCCGCGTAATTCTAATTCCACTGCGCGCTGCTCCTCGTTGCAATACTTCGCTGGTTGACAATGGCAAACTCTACCGTTTTTACATAGAAGAGGGGCCTGATTCCTCAGACCCCTCTTCCAACATTGCGAGTTGCTGATTAGCCTTGGGCGCTGATTGACCCGTCGATGATTCCAGCCTTGATCGTCTCAAGTGCTGCAGCAAGTTCTGCTGAAACTGCACCCTCTTGATCGTGGAATGGTGCGAGGGAAACTCCACCGTTTTCCAGGGTTCCCACTGTTACGCCACCGACGAAGGTGCCGTCAACTACGGACTGGATTGCGTTGAATGTTGTGACATCCATTTCCTTGAGCACGGAGGTGAGGTACACGCCTGGGTTGGCGGTATCTGAGTTGTACTGATCGCTGTCAACACCGATGATCAGAAGCTTGTCGGTGCCGAGTTCACCTGCGAGTGCTGCTGAACCAAGACCAACCGGTCCTGCGACTGGCATCACTATATCGGCGCCTTCGTCGACCAAGTTCTGGGCAAATGTGCGACCGTCATCGAGTGACTCAAAGTTCTCGGTGAACAGGCCGGACTGTGCTGCAGGATCCCATCCAAGAACTTCAACAGAAGTTCCATTGTCAGCGTTGTACTTCTGAACGCCGTAGTAGAAACCGTCCATGAAGACGGTTACTGGTGGAATGTTTACCCCACCAAACGTGCCAACTTTGCCGGTTTTGGAGACACCAGCAGCGAGGTAGCCAGCAAGGAATGCGGCTTCGTCGGTGTTGAAAACCTGACCGAGAACGTTGTTGTTGGTGATGTCGCCATCAGCGTATGCGTAGTCGACGATTGTGAAAGGAAGGTCTGGATTAGCGTTTGCAGCTTCCATGGTCCCGTCACCGAGAAGGAAACCAACAGTGACGATGACATCGCAACCCTGATCGACGAATGACTGAATATTTGGGGCGTAATCGGTCTCAGCCTGTGACTCCAGAACGACCCCTTCAACACCAAGCTGGTCAACAGCGTCTGTGACACCCTTATAAGCCTTTTGGTTGAAGCCCTTGTCGTCAACGCCACCCACGTCAGTGACCTGACATGCCTTCATGCCAGCGCCTGGAAGTGCGTCAACTGTAGCTTCGTCCGTCATGGTTTCAGATGCAGACTCGGTAGCGGTAGCCGCTGCGGTGTCTTCGGTTGAATCGCTCGAGCTGCAACCTGCCAGCGCGAGGGCAGATACTGCAATTACTGCAGCTGCCATCTTAAAATTGGTTCTCAATTTAACTCCTTGATTTTGTCCTACTCGGATTTAGTCCCGCTCGACGCAGGATCGGATCACAGCCTACTGAGTAAGTGTTACGACAAGGTCAACAGATGCTGCATTAACAACGTCACAAATGCGTCACGATTTATCCCTGTTCCGACCTCAACATTGGCCGTTTTACCCGTCACTGAATACAGATCGATAACAGTTCGACCTAATGTCAGCTCACTTTGTGTTTCTACTGTGACATTTGTGACTAAAGTTGTTAGGAGTGACGGTTCAATAAGATATGCAATCGTTACCGCATCATGGATCGGAGCACCGGGCCAGCCGAATCGCTTCTGGTGAAACCCAACAAAATGGTCCAATAGTTCAGCAACAAACTCCTCACACGCCCCTTGCCCGCGAAGTTGCCCTGCGTGAGTGTCGTCTAGCCATGCTTCGTGGGTTACTTCCAGCCCGATCATGGTCAACTTCAGTCCCGAGTTCATCACCATTGCAGCCGCCTCGGGGTCAACCAAAATATTGAATTCGGCAGCCGGCGTCCAGTTCCCCAGACCGATAGCACCGCCCATAAAGACAACCTGCTCAATTTTGTTGTGTAGGTGCGGCAGTTTTGTCACAACGTCAGCCATATTGGTCAGTGGGCCGGTAGCAACCAGCGTGATCGGCTCAGGTTCAGAAATCAAAATATTTTCGATGAACTCAAGGGCTGAACCAGGATTCGCTGATCTACTGGGATGAGCAGGGACCGGCCCGTCGAGTCCACCGTCTCCATGCATTGAGGCGGCGGTTATCAATTCTCGGACAAGTGGGGCGTTGCGTCCCGAGTGGACCGGGATATCGGGCCTACCCACCATGTCCAACACGATCAGTGCATTGCGAGTCGTGTTTTCCAATAGTGAGTTACCGGCGACGGTTGTCACACCCAGCAGTTCGATCTCCGAACTCGAAGTCGCCAGCATGATCCCTATTGCGTCGTCGTGCCCGGGGTCACAGTCAAGAATTATTCGTTTAGACATGGCCCTGAGCCTAAGTGCTCGAGTGCCGAAACCATGATTTCCTCGGTATCAACTTTTGTTGGTTGTCGGTTTTCTACTACCTGCTCCCCCGCAACGAATACATGACGAATGTCTGCGCGACCGGCGCTAAAAACTATGGTGGTAAACGGATCACGAACAGGAACAAGGTGCGGTTCGCGGAGTGAAACGGAAATGACGTCGGCTTCTTTACCCACTTCCAAAGAGCCGATTCGATCTGCCATGCCGAGAGCTCTAGCTCCCTCAATTGTCGCTGCCCGAACCACCGCAACAGAGGCGATCGCGGCGGGGTCGTTGCGAACCAAACGCGCTAAGTTGGCAGTAAGTCGCATTACTGCAAACATGTCGAGATCATTACTCGAGGAGGAACCATCAGTGCCAAGCCCAACAGTGATTCCGTCTTCACGATACTGAACGAAATCCGCCGCCCCGCTTGCTAATTTCAAGTTTGACCCCGGGCAGTGCGCAACGCAGGCTCCCTTACTCGCAATCAGGTGACGTTCGGATTCATCAAGATGTACTCCGTGTGCGAGCACCGGCTTGAGGTCAAGAATTCCTGTTGTATCGAGCAGGTGCGTTGGGCGATCACCATGCGCGGCAACCGTGTCTTCGTTTTCAGAAATGTTCTCTGAAGCATGAACCGTAATAATCGCACCCTGCTCAACTGCGAGTTCAGCAATTTCCTTCAGGTTTGCTGGGTTAACCGTCAAAGGTGCATGTGGTGTTAACGTAAGGGGGACATAGGGTCCGCCGATCTCACGCAATGTTTCTGGCCACTCGCGCGCTAGTAGCATTCGAGCATCCCAGGTCAAGTTGTCTGGCCCTGGGAACGAGAAAAACACTGGACCCGTGACATGGCGCAGCCCAACTTCCACTGCTCCACGGTGATTGGCGGCCGGGTGTAAGTACATATCTAACGCGGTTGTAGTACCCCCCAACAGCGATTCCAGTGCGCCCAAACGTGCGCCAAGATAGGTGCCTTGGCTGTCCATGATCCGGGCTTCCTCCGCCCATACGAGTTCCAGAAATCCTTGAAGGTCAACGTTTTCAGCGACACCGCGTAAGAGGGTCATCGGTAAATGTGTATGAAGATTTACCAGGCCCGGCATGAGTAACTGGTCGGTGAAATCAATCACTTGAGCGAATGTGTACTTTTCTTTAATCACTTGCGCTGGTCCAAGCTCAATAATTTCTGTGCCCTCAATCACCAACGACGCAAACTCAAGCACCATGTCTTCTGCGTTGCAGGTAACGACATATCGAGCGTTATGCAAAATGATCATGCTTAATACGCTCCTTGATCTTGTAGCGTAGCAAGGGACTGCGCCGCAAGGGCCAGGATTTTCTTCACAGTTTCTGATCCTTGGGCAATCACCACATTTATTTCCTCGATTGTGACCGGTTGGGTACCAAGTCCTGTCGCTGGATTCACCACGAGTGAGATGCACGCGTACGGAATTGCAAGTTCGTTGGCCAAGATCACCTCTGGAACAACGGTCATGCCAACGACCGTCACACCCATGGCTTGTGCTGCACGAATTTCGGCGCGGGTCTCAAATCGAGGTCCTTCAAACGCACCGTAAATCCCTGTGGAGATTACTGGAGTTTGTGCTTTCTCACACGCATTGATCCACACGGCTCGAAGTCGTTGATCAAAGGGCTCTCCCATATCCGCGTGCACAACACCTTCGGGGGTCGAACCGTCAAAAAACGTGTTCACCCGCGATTTGGTGAAGTCGATAAAGTCGTCAACAACGACAAGCTCGCCCGATTGTGGTCCAAGTCCCCCAACGACATTAATAGCGAGAATTTCTGACACTCCCAATTTTTTCATTGCCGCAATATTCGCGCGGTAGTTAACAAGATGCGGTGGGGCTGAGTGGTCAACGCCGTGCCGCGAGAGAAACACGGTTTTTCGACCGTGTAGAAACCCTATTTGGCATTTAGCTTGACCAAAAGTTGTATCAACCACAATTGACTCAATTTCGGTGAGTTCCGGCAGGTCATAAAACCCTGTGCCAGCAATAACACCAAGAAGTCCGTGCGTTTCAAGTCTGTCATGTGGGTTTTGTGTCATGAGTCAGATTCGCCCTTACATTCGTATTCGTCTCAGGCTCCCGTTCAGGATGACATGAGCATGCTCCATTAGTGGATACCAACAGCACCCGCCATGCAGTCTTAACGCATGACTACAGGTGGCTTACCATAAAACCTCAGGGCCAGAACAGCAAAGGCGAATCATGCACTTAAGGTTTGGCACTGCCATTGGTGTGGTGCTGCTTCTGTCCGCCGGCATCGCAGCCCCCGCAAGTGCCTCCGAAGTTCCACCCAGTTCATTAGATTCATTGACTCAATGCGATGGGACCGAATCCGAAGCCTGTCCACTCTCCCCTGCAATTTCAGCGATCACGGCAACACAGACTTCACTGACAGTTGCGTGGACCTGGGGCGAAGACACACCTACACCGGCTGATGTTTCACACGTCATATTACGTGTTACCCCCGGTGACATCGAAAAAGTTTTACCGGCATCAGAGAGTTCCGCAGTCATTACTGGACTTGAGCCCAACACCGAGTACACCCTCACCGCGCAAAGTGCCGCGGGGAACCAACTGGGAATTGAGTCCGAACCTTTCGGTGCAACAACTTTGAATCTCGTGCAGGTCAAACCAACATCAACTCCGGGTCCGGTTGAAAACTTGATCGTGACGCTGAAAAGTGAACAAGCAGTTGAGTCCACGGTGACAAGTGCTTCCAGTGACTTACCGATTGCCGATGTGAGTGTTACGCAAACCCAGGACTTGGGTTCGGGCAATGCACTGGTCGAATTGTCCAGTGGTGTCAGTGACTCTGACGCCCAATCGATCATTGATGAGATTAAGAGCGACCCGAACGTTGCATCTGTCGAATTCAATAAAAGAGTTTTTCTTAACGCTTTTCCTTCAACACCACCAAATGACACCGAGTGGGTTGCGGACCAGATGTGGGGTTTGTATGGAACCTATGGAGTTGGGATTGCGGCAGACAAAGACACCATGAACGCGGTGTGGAACACCAATCAGGGCAGCGGCACCGTGGTCGCCGTCCTTGATACCGGCTCCACCGTTCACCCTGACCTTGATTCCAACTACGTGGCCGGGTACGACTTTGTTTCCTCAGCTTCCCCCAACTGCCGCTCGGGAGCCACGAACTCCGACGGTGACTATGTCGACACAAGTACATATGGAGCACTGGGTTGGGACAACAACCCCTTGGATCCGGGTGACTGGACGACTGTGACGTCGGCTTCCTGCGGTAACGCAGGTAATTCAAGTTGGCACGGAACCCACGTCGCCGGAACAATCGCTGCGGTTACAGATAACGGGCAATACGTGGCCGGCGTTGCACCTTTGGCACAAATCCAACCGGTGCGTGTTCTGAGTTTTGCCGGTGGTGGTTCAGCTGACATCATTGCGGGAATCTCGTGGGCCAGTGGCGGAACCGTTACAGGTGTCGCGGCTAATGCAACGCCAGCAGATGTAATCAATATGTCCCTTGGTGGCTTAGGTGCTTGCCCCTCCGGAATCCAGACATCAATCGATGCCGCAATCGCAGCAGGAAGCGTTGTCGTTGTCTCCGCCGGAAACTCCAACGCAGAAGCCGCTAACTATTTCCCTGCAAACTGCACCGGGGTGATTTCTGTTGCCGCGCTGACCTCTACCGGCGCTCGCGCAAGCTATTCCAATTACGGTGCATCCGTTGACATCGCTGCCCCAGGGTCTGGCATCTACTCAACCATGAACACGGGAGCAACCCTTCCGGTTGGTCCAACAGTTGCCTCGTACAACGGCACCAGCATGGCGGCGCCACACGTTGCGGGAGTTGCAGCCTTAATCAAATCTGTCTCAAGTGCCTACACGCCCGCTCAGGTGCTAGGACAAATCCAGTCAGCCGTCGCAGCGTTCCCCACCGGCACGGGAAATGACTGCACAACGAGCACGTGTGGCTCGGGAGTCCTTCGTGCCCCGACGACAACGGCCCCGGGAACAAGCACGATTACTCCTTCCAGCGGGACCACTGCAGGGGGAACCTCGGTGGTGATCGGTGGTTGGAACCTCACTTCACCGACATCTGTGACGTTTAATGGTGTCGCAGCAACCGTGACGGCCTCGAGCCCTAATTCGATTACCGCAGTAACACCGGCTGGTAGCGCGGGCGCGGTTAACGTCGTCGTGACAACAGCTGCTGGAAGTTCCACGTTGAGTTCTGGGTACACATATGCCACACCGACTCCGCCTGCACCACCGGCACCACCTGCGCCAAGCAGTGGCGGTGGCTCCTCTTCCAGCAGTTCAGAGTCAGCTCCCGCACCTGTCAGTGACGAAATAACGGTCACCGAGCCACCTGTTCTCACTAACCAGGTGAGCACACCCGGCGCATTCAGCGTGGTGAATGGAGATGGGACCCCCGTTGCGCTTCGCGCAGCAGACCTCACTCCCAATGGATTTACCATTGCCGGCTCTGACTGGGGTGTTTCAGGTACCGGGGCTTTGAACTCCGCAAATCAAACCCTCACACCGGGCAATGTGATTTCACTTCAAGGTGAAAACTTGCAACGTCTTACAACTGTCGGGATCTACATCCTGTCAAATCCCACGTGGGTTGCCTCGGCGATCGTGACCTACGACAACGACTTCACTACAAGTTTTGCCGTTCCAGCACTGCCTGCAGGTGAACACACATTGCAAATCAATGTGGTTCGTCAGGGTGGCGCGGTGAACAGCTTGGCTCTTGGTTTCACGCTCGCGGGAAGTGATGCAGCCACACCCGGCGCACCAATACCCGATTCTCCAACTGAGATGGCAAATCTCATTGTGTTTAAGGCTGGTTCAGCGACTTTGACGAAGACTGCGAAAATTCGCTTGAAGCGAATGGCGAATTCGCTAGAAGGAAATGAAGCGCGTGGAACAGTCACTTCATTTGTGAACAAACGTGGAACTGCACCATCCACGAAACTTGCCGCTGCCCGGACCGCGGCGGTGAAGAAGTACCTGAAGTCACAAGGCCTAGACGCCACCGTGTCTACCAACTATCCCAGCGCTCCCACAAAACGGATGCTCAGGTCCTCGGTTGTTCTGCTGTCTAGCGCAATAAATTCCTATACCAATTCAGCGCCTGAGTCAGTGTCCTCCTTGATTGTGCGATACCGCAGTGGCATTTCCCCAACGATAAACGGCAAGGTGCGAGGAATAAATTTTGTCACCGCAGACGTTGCTCAAGAATTGACGCTGGGAACCAGCTTGGGACTGCGCATGTACACGGTCGATTTTGCAGAGCCTGTCTCCATGGCAATTGCTCAACGCACGGCCCGTCAGATTTCCCGATCCAAGGGCGTTGAATTCGCGGAACTAAATCTCCCAGTCTCCACGAATATAACGACAAACTAAATTTGGTTAAAAGAATTCCCGCGGTTGGTACTTACCCCAGACTGCGCGAAGTGCATCTGAGACTTCCCCTACAGTCGCGCGGGCTTTGAGCGCCTCCTTCATGGGGTAAAGAAGGTTTCCGTCACCTTTGGCGGTGTTGGTGATCAAAGTCAATAATTCTTGCACCTTTTCGTTGTCGCGACCTGCTCGAATTGCTGCAAGCCGCTCGCACTGTTCGGCTTCAATTGCCGGGTTAACGCGGAGCGGTTCGTAGTGATCCTCTTCGTTGACGGTGTACTTGTTCACTCCAACCACGATCCGTTCACCGGAGTCGATCTGTTGGGAGATTGCGTACGCGGTGTTTTCAATCTCCATTTTTTGGAAACCCTGTTCTATCGATGCGACCGCGCCACCGCGCTCTTCTACCTGGGCAATGAGTTCAAGGGCTTTAGCTTCCACTTCGTCGGTCAAATTCTCCACAACATAGGAGCCCGCGAACGGGTCAACGGTCGCGGTGACATCGGTTTCAAATGCGAGCACCTGCTGGGTCCGTAATGCCAGTCGGGCAGCTTTCTCTGTTGGTAACGCGATGGCTTCATCAAAAGAATTTGTGTGAAGTGACTGAGTGCCACCGAGTACTGCGGCAAGCCCTTGAACCGCAACGCGAACAAGGTTGACCTCTGGCTGCTGGGCGGTGAGTTGCACGCCTGCGGTTTGCGTGTGAAAACGCAGCATGTGTGATTTAGGGTTCTTTGCCCCGAACTCATCACGCATGATTCGTGCCCACATGCGTCGGGCTGCCCGGAATTTTGCAACCTCTTCCAAGAAACTCGTGCGAGAGACAAAGAAGAAAGCTAACCGTGGAGCGAAGTCGTCGACGTCAAGGCCTGCATCAATCGCCGCCTGCACATACGCCTTTCCGTTGGAAAGTGTGAACGCGATCTCTTGCGCGGGGTTAGCACCAGCTTCTGCCATGTGGTAGCCCGAGATTGAGATGGTGTTCCAGTTGGGGAGCTCTGCCTTGCAGTACGAAAAGATGTCGGTGATCAACCGCAGTGATTCTTGTGGCGGGTATATATAGGTTCCGCGGGCAATGTATTCCTTCAAAATATCGTTTTGAATTGTTCCATTGAGTGCGCTGGCATCAATCCCATTTTCTTCTGCCACCAACTGATACATGAGCAAAAGAATCGCTGCTGGGGCATTGATCGTCATGGAGGTCGACACTTGATCCAAGGGGATGTCATTGAACAACGTGCGCATGTCTTCGATTGAGTCGATCGCTACCCCGACCTTGCCCACTTCACCATGCGCAAGATCGCTGTCGGAGTCCATCCCCATTTGGGTGGGTAAATCAAATGCCACCGAAAGCCCTGTTGTCCCTGCCGCAAGCAGTTGCCGGTAACGCTCATTGGACTCTGCTGCCGTTCCAAAACCTGCGTACTGCCGCATGGTCCACGGCCGACCGGTGTACATGCTCGGGTACACGCCACGTGTGTAGGGGAATTCGCCTGGCTCGGCTAGTTCGGTTGCTACGTCAAAGCCTGCAAGATCATTGCTGTCGTACACATCCTTGATCTCAAAACCGGACTCGCTACTGCGCTGCTTGGGCTCCTGCTGCTGTGACATGGGGTCAGCCTACGACCCACAACTTTCACGGGCATTGTTTCGTCATCCACAGCCAAAGACTCGTCTCTGTTGTTGTTCGCAATACGAGGCTAGTTTCATCTGATGAACACTCTGCATAGGTCTCTACCTTGATTCCACGTGTTCTCTGGTCATCCGGCGCATCGAATGATCGAGCGAGGGATCAGCGCGGGTGACATCTAGAGTGCCCTTGCGAAGTATGTGACGCGAATAGAGGGTTCCGCGAATTCCATCAGGGCGTGAAGCCGGATTTCCCAGACCTGCCGTGGTCGTGAGTTGGCAAGTGAAATCACTATCGAGCCAAGGCCCGGCAACGGGTTGCGGGGTCAATCTGCGGCTCAATGCCAGCACGTCCACAGCGTTGCGACCACGCGGATTGACGGGGCGCTTGGAAATGTTGGCGCTGTGGACCTCTACCGGATCCGCGAAATCCTGGCCCTTCTGCTCGACATTGACCCCTGAGGGAGCGAGGGCAAGATCACAGTTGCAGTCTGAGGATCCGCTGGGCTGATTACACCGTGAAGGGCTAATCTAGGCTCACATAGATTCGTGTCAGGATTCAAGCGTTGACAAGTGAGGAATTTAACGTGGCCATAACTACACCCGGGCGTTCGCTTCGGGCAACGCCGATTGGCACCCTGTATCGGGGTGGCGAAGGCATGTGGACCTGGGTTTTGCAGCGCATTACCGGTGTCTCAGTCTTCTTCTTCCTGTTCGTGCACGTGCTGGACACGGCGCTGGTTCGAGTGTCCCCCGCGGCCTACGACGAAATCATTGCGACCTACAAGACCCCGATCGTTAACCTTCTTGAGGTCGGTTTGGTTGGCGCGGTCCTCTTCCACGCTTTCAACGGTATTCGCATTATTTTGATCGACTTTTGGTCTAAAGGCCCCCGCTATCAGCGTCAAATGACCTGGGTGATCGCTGCGATTTGGCTGTTCGTCATGATCCCCGGAACCTATTTCATGATGATCCACACAATTGACGCACTCTTTGGGAGCACGACATGAGTAATCCTCTCGCCGCCCCACGTGCAGGCTCACGCAATAAGCAACGCAGCAACTTCGAGCTGTATGGCTGGCTCTTCATGCGGATTTCCGGTCTGATTCTGGTTTTCCTGGTCCTTGGCCACCTGTTCATCATGAATATCCTCGACGGTGGTGTCCAGCGCATCAACTTCGCATTCGTCGCTGGTCGTTGGTCCAGCCCGTTTTGGCAGGTCTGGGATCTCTCGATGCTTTGGCTCGCACTTCTTCACGGTGGCAACGGCATGCGCACGATCATCAACGACTACGCGGAACGGGACCAAACCCGGTTCTGGCTCAAAATGTTGCTGTATGTCTCAACTGCCATCATTATTGCCCTAGGCACACTCGTTATTTTCACATTTGACCCATCAATCGGCTAGTGAGAACCGCAAGCACTACCTCCCAACAAGCACTACCTCCCAAGGAGTAATCCATGCAGACACATGAATTCGACGTAATAATCGTTGGTGCTGGTGGCGCTGGCATGCGCGCAGCCCTGGAATCAGGTTCGCGTGCTCGCACCGCGGTACTGACCAAGCTGTACCCAACCCGGTCACACACCGGTGCGGCGCAGGGTGGCATGTGTGCTGCGCTGGCAAACGTCGAGGAAGACAACTGGGAGTGGCACACATTCGACACTGTCAAGGGTGGCGACTACCTCGTGGATCAAGACGCAGCCGAGATCATGTGCAAGGAAGCAATTGACGCGGTCCTTGACTTGGAAAAAATGGGCTTACCGTTCAACCGCACCCCCGAAGGCCGAATTGACCAGCGCCGTTTCGGTGGTCACACGCGCAATCATGGTGAAGCTGCTGTTCGTCGGGCATGCTACGCGGCCGACCGCACCGGCCACATGATCCTGCAGACGCTTTACCAGAACTGCATCAAAGAGGGTGTTGAGTTCTACAACGAGTTCTACGTCCTAGACGTTCTTCTCAATGAAGAGTCCGGTGAGCCCGTGGCCGCCGGTGTTGTTGCCTACGAACTGGCAACCGGTGAAATCCACCTGTTTAAAGCAAAGTCAATTATTTTTGCAACCGGGGGTTTCGGCAAAGTCTTCAAGACCACCTCGAATGCCCACACGCTCACGGGCGACGGTATGGGAATTATTTGGCGCAAGGGCCTCCCCCTCGAAGACATGGAGTTCTACCAGTTCCACCCAACAGGTTTGGCCGGTTTGGGTGTGCTGCTCACCGAGGGCGCACGCGGTGAAGGTGGAATCCTGCGCAACGCAACCGGTGAACGTTTCATGGAACGCGTCGCACCCACGATTAAAGACCTAGCACCACGGGACATGGTCGCCCGCGCAATGGTCCAAGAAGTACGCGAAGGTCGCGGCGCTGGCCCCCACAAGGACTACGTTTACCTCGACCTCACCCACCTGCCCAAGGAACAAATCGAAGCCAAACTCCCTGACATTACGGAGTTTTCCCGCACCTATCTCGGGGTTGACCCGGTCACCGAACTGGTTCCCGTGTTCCCCACCGCCCACTACGCCATGGGTGGTATTCCCACCAACGTAGAAACCGAAGTCCTGCGCGACAACGACCATGTTGTTCCCGGTCTTTACGCAGCCGGCGAATGCGCATGTGTGTCGGTCCACGGAGCGAACCGTCTTGGCACCAACTCGCTGCTGGACATCAACGTGTTCGGTAAGCGCGCGGGTAAGGCTGCCGCAGAGTACGCGAACTCGGTCAAGCACGTTGACCTCCCCGCTGACTCACAAAGCCAAACAATCACCATGGTGGAGAAGCTGCGTTCCTCCACCGGCGGAGAGCGCGTTGCACCGCTGCGCAAGGAACTCCAAGAGACCATGGACATGAATGCTCAGGTGTACCGCACCGAGGTCACCCTCAAGCAGGCACTCATTGACGTCCAGGTTTTGCGCGAGCGTTATGCCAATGT
This sequence comes from Actinobacteria bacterium UBA7422, assembly GCA_002469525.1. Classification (GTDB taxonomy): domain Bacteria; phylum Actinomycetota; class Actinomycetes; order S36-B12; family S36-B12; genus UBA4592. Next base: position 1,847 of record DKME01000051.1, on the reverse strand, counting down.
GTCAATCCAAGACAAGGGCACCCGCTTCAACACCGATCTTCTTGAAGCCATTGAACTTGGTTTCCTGCTTGATCTCGCCGAAGTACTCGTGGTCAGTGCACTTGAGCGCAAGGAAAGCCGTGGCGGTCACGCCCGCGAGGACTACCCCGCACGTGACGACGTCAACTTTATGCGTCACACCATGGCCAGTCGCAAGACCGACGCCCAGGGCACCGAGTACGTTCACCTTGACTACAAGCCGGTTTCTGTCACGAACTACCAACCAATGGAGCGCAAGTACTAATGTCAACTGACGTCATGATTGAACCAGCAACAAACACGGCTCCTGTAGTTATGCCGGACACACCAACACCCGTTGCAACCGACGTCACGTTTCGGATTCGCCGTTACCGGCCAGATTACGACGAGGAGCCCCACTGGGAGGACTACACGGTTGCGCTCTACCCCACCGACCGGGTCCTGACGGCTCTAGAAAAAATCAAGGCAGAGCTTGACGGTTCACTTACCTTCCGCCGCTCATGCGGGCACGGGATTTGCGGGTCAGACGCAATGCGGATTAACGGGCGCAATCGCCTTGCCTGCAAGACTCTCGTAAAAGATATCGACATCAGAAAGCCCATCACCGTCGAAGCGATTAAGGGACTCCCCCTGGAAAAAGACCTCGTAGTTGACATGGAACCGTTCTTCGCGGCGTACCGCCAAGTTCTTCCGTTCCTGATCCCAGAGGGCCACGAGCCCACCAAGGAACGTATTCAGTCCGCTGAAGACCGCGCGAGGTTCGACGACACCACCAAGTGCATTTTGTGTGCGGCATGCACCACTTCCTGCCCGGTATTTTGGACCGACGAGGCCTACTTCGGCCCAGCAGCGATTGTTGCCGCGCACCGTTTTATTTTCGACAGTCGTGACGCCGGCTCCGCCGCCCGCCTTGAGGTCCTCAATGACAAAGAGGGCGTCTGGCGTTGCCGCACCACCTTCAACTGCACCGATGCGTGCCCGCGCGGTATCGAGGTCACCAAGGCAATTCAAGAAGTGAAGCAAGCCCTAATTTTCAATCGCGTGTAGCGATTTATTACACGTCAACTGCGAAGTACTGGGTCTCTAGGAATTCGTGGATCCCAGCGAACCCGCCCTCACGACCAAGGCCGGACTCTTTCATGCCGCCGAATGGAGCGGCGGGGTCTGAGGCAATACCACGGTTGATCGCAACCATGCCTGATTCCATTCGACGGGCGATCTTGATTCCTTCACCATTATCCTTGGCAAAAACATAGGAGATCAAACCGTATTCGGTGTCATTAGCCATGCGGACGGCTTCATCGGTGCTTTCCACGGAAACAATCGGAGCAACCGGACCAAAAATTTCATTACGGGTCAAAACCGAGCCGTGTTCAACCCCGCGCACAATGCGCGGTGCAACGAAGGCACCTGTGGCTGGGGCTTCACCTGCTTGGGTGACCTGACCGCCTTCGTCTTCAGCTTGCCCAATCAGGTCAAGAATCTTGTCTCGTTCTTTGTCGTTGACCATTGCGCCTAGTTCGTTGATCGGGTCCATTCCTGGACCGATCTTGAGTCCGCGCAAAGCCGCTTCGAACTTGTCAGCGAACTCGGTGCTGATTGACTCGTGGACGTAGAACCGGTTCGCGGCCGTACATGCGGAACCACCATTGCGCATTTTGGCGACCATGGCACCTTCCACAGCATGATCCACGTTAGAGCCTTCAAGAACCAGGAACGGGGCGTTTCCACCGAGTTCCATTGAACTCGGCAGAACGCGCTCAGCGGTTTGCTTCAACAGCAACTTGCCCACGTAGGTGGATCCGGTGAACGAGAGAGTCGCCACCCTC
>DKME01000137.1 GCA_002469525.1 Actinobacteria bacterium UBA7422 | reverse complement strand
TCGATCTCGGATCGGTAGGTTCCCAACCACCCGTACACGATTGACGGATTCGCCTCAATGTGAAACTGAGTTGCCCAAGCATTCGGACCGATCCGGTAACCCTGGATCATGCCTTGGGCGGTTGCTAAAACCTTTGCGTTTTCGGGTAGGTCGAAAGTGTCATAGTGAAACTGCATTCCAACAAATATTGGGCTGAAAACTTTAAAAAGTGGGTCGGTTTTTGCATCGGGGGTCATGGTGACGTCACACCAACCAATCTCAACGACTTCACCCTTGCGAACACTCCCGCCGGCAGCCGTGGCCAAGATTTGCGAACCGAAACACACCCCAAGGATCGGAATCGACTGTGCAAGGGCTTCTTGCAGGAGAGCTATCTCGTTGGCGATCCACGGTTTGGAGTCAACATCAAGCACGCTGGTAACCGCACCCATTGAAATCACTCCTGAGAACTCCTCAAGTGCCCCGGGTGGTGCAGGGTCTTGCCAAGTGCACCACGTGTCAATGGTCAAGCCAGCGTCAACGAGAGGGTTAGCCAGATCGTTGAGAGCGTCGTCTAAGTCGTGCTGGATCACGAGAACCCGAGGTGAAGGCATACAACGGAGCCTAACCCGGGTAGCCCGTCAGGATGGGATGGACAAAATCAGCTTTATGAATACCCATTCTGTCCGGCCATCCCCGGAACTGGGAAAGTCGGCGGGGATCTAGGGTGTTCCCGTGAGTGACATCTGGGTGAACTTGGGCGTTGTCTTCATGTTCGTCCTGATCGGTGGGTTCTTCTCAGCGGCCGAACTGGCCCTCGTGTCATTGAGAGAGAGTCAAGTTTCCCGGCTAGCCGAGAACTCTAAGCGGGGACGCACCCTCGCTGGGTTGACACGTGACCCCAATCGGTTTCTTGCGGCGGGTCAAGTCGGCGTCACCCTCGCTGGCTTTATTTCGGCTGGTTTCGGCGCGGCAACAATTGCGCCGGAACTTGCGGTACCCATGCAGAACGTGGGATTAAGCGATGCTGCAGCAAACACGATTGCGTTCATCACAACAACCGTGGTGATCGCGTATATCTCACTGGTGTTTGGTGAGCTGGTCCCCAAGCGGATTGCTTTGCAGCGGGTCGAACAGGTCGCCCTTTTCGTGGCCGGACCAATTGAGTTCACCGCCAAAGTAACCCGGCCGTTCATCGCAGCATTGAGCGCCTCCACGAATGTGGTGGTTCGACTTTTCGGAATTGACCCCAAGGCTGCCAAGGAACAAATGAGCGGTGAGGAGCTGCGAGATCTTGTCGCAGCCCACGAAGACCTTAGCGTTGAGGAACGCGAAATGATCGACGATATTTTTGCAGCTGGGGAAAGGGAATTGCGCGAAGTCATGATGCCGCGCACCGAGGTGTCTTTCCTGGACGCATCGCTTTCGGTTTCCAAGGCGATCCGGGTTATTTCCGACCAACCTCATTCGCGTTACCCCGTGATCCGCGGCAGCGCCGACGAAGTAGTTGGGTTCGTTCACATCCGTGACCTACTCGATCCTGACCTTGAAGACCCCTCGGTTCACGTGGGCAAACTTGCACGCGAAGTTATTAGTTTCCCCAGTAGCAAAGAAGTGCTGAGCACATTAAATGAAATGCGCCGGCTTCGCGCCCACTTAGCGATGGTCCAAGATGAATACGGTGGAACGGCTGGACTGGTCACAATGGAAGATCTCGTTGAGGAACTCATTGGTGACATCAAGGATGAGTACGACGAGGACGCACCCGCCCACGGGCCCAGCGCCCTGGGTGAAATCACCGTTGACGGTCTGCTGAACCGGGACGACTTTGAGGATCAAACCTCGATCGAACTCCCCGAAGGCCCATTTGAGACGATCGCTGGATTCATAATTTCCCAATTGGGCCAATTGCCTCAAATCGGCGACAAGGTCACATTGGGCAACCACGAATTTGAGGTAACCGAACTTGATGCCCGAAGGGTTTCGCGAGTGCGAGTTGTGACAGGTGAAACTGACAGTGATGCCATGGACAGTGAAGAATTGAGCAGTGAGGATCTGAATTCAAGTGACGATAAGTAATCAAAAGCCCAGAATTTTCTCGGGCATTCAACCCACCGCGGACTCGTTTCATATCGGTAATCTTCTGGGGGCGCTGCAGGAGTGGGTCAAGTTACAGGAGTCACATGATTCGTTCTTCTGCGTTGTGGATCAACATGCGATTACCGTCGACCACGACCCAGAACTACTGCGCAAGCGAACGCTCGTGTCCTTTGCCCAATTGCTGGCGATCGGCCTTGACCCTGAAAAGTGCACCGTGTTTGTTCAGAGCCAAGTCGCAGCACACAGTCAACTCGCTTGGGTACTCCAATGTCAGACAGGATTTGGGGAAGCAAGCCGAATGACCCAGTTCAAGGATAAAAGCTCAAAGGCGGGCAATGACCGTTCAACGGTAGGGCTCTTCACCTACCCGGTTTTGCAGGCAGCTGATATTTTGCTTTACCAGGCCAACGGTGTCCCGGTCGGTGAAGATCAGCGGCAGCATCTTGAGCTCACTCGCGATTTAGCCCAGAGATTCAACTCCAAATTCGGTGATACTTTTGCCGTCCCCGAAGTTCTGGTGGTGAAGGAAACCAGCAGGATTGTCGACTTACAAGACCCAACTTCCAAGATGAGTAAGTCCAGCCCGAGTGGTTGTGTCTTCCTACTCGACGAAAACAAGGTAGCCGAGAAAAAGATCAAGAGCGCGGTAACAGACTCGGATGCATCGGTTGTTTTCAACGAAGTGACCAAGCCTGGTATTTCAAATCTTTTGACGTTACAAAAAGCGATCACGGGGAAGTCAATTGAGACCCTTGAGTCAGAGTATGAGGGTCGTGGATATGGAGATCTGAAAAAAGAAACCGCAGAGATTGTCCTTGGAGTCGTCGAACCGATCCGCTCACAAGTCAATGAATTACTCACAGACCCAGCCGAATTGGAATCTCTCATGAACAAGGGAGCCCAGAAGGCGCGCTCAGCAGCAGAACCAACACTCGCCGCTGTCTACGAAAAAATTGGTTTCCCGGCTAACCTTCAAGGCTGACTTTGCCTTTGTTGGTGAGTCGGTTTCGGTTCTTTCGAGTAGTGAAAGCTGACTTGACCCCAAATAGTATAAACGCGATTATTGCGGCGAAGAGCAACATCCAACCGATGGCCAGACCGTCAAGGTTTGAACCCGCAGTTACGGTGTTCGTTGGCACAGCGGCTAGTGCAGCGTCTGCAGGAGATTGCGTTTCGGTGGTTTGGGCAACCAACGCAGAGGACGCTGCCGCAGTAGTGTTTTGTCCCAAAACCCCAATCGGGGTGACGGTGTCCGCATTGGCAAATGCCCAACCCAGCAGTTTCTCCGCCGCGCTAGCGCTAGCTTCCTTGATTCCCATGAGTGAGACAACGTAGGTCGTTCCCTTGCGTTCTGCCGCACCGATAAATGTCCGTCCGGCCTTTGTGGTGTAGCCGGTCTTCAGGCCGATTGTGCCTTTGAAGTCACCCAATAGCATTCGGTTTTGGGTGTAGATGGTCTTGGATTTCTTCTTATTGGAGAACTCGTGCTTCTTGGTGGCAACCACTTCGCGGAGGTAGGGCAGGGTGAGTGCGGTACGACCGATCGTTGCAAGGTCATATGCGCTAGAAACCTGCCCTGGAGCATCTAACCCGCTCGGATTTTTTGCCACGGTATCTAGTGCGCCCAGTGAGTCGGCCAACTCGTTCATTTGTGCCAAAGTGCTTTTGATACTTCCGGCCCCTTGGGCGAGCGCCATGGCTGCGTCGTTGGCACTGGGGAGAAGCAGTGCGTAAAAGAGATCGTTCGCGGTGTAGTCGCGCCCACGCACCAAACCGACTTTGCTGCCGTAGGTGTTTACCGCACGCTTTTTTGCCTTGATTAACATCTCCGGGTCCATTTGTGGCATGAGGGTGAGGGCGGTCAGGGTTTTCAAAGTACTCGCCGGTGATCTCAGAATATGTGGACCTTTCGCGGCCAAGATCTCACCGGTGTCTGCATTGGCGACAACCCATGTTTTCGCAAAGACGTCGGGTAGGGGATCTGAACCTTGACCAAGATTGACGATCTTTCCCTTGCCAGTGAGTTGTTCACCTCCAACAGGTGTCGCGCCGGGGGCCGCAACTGCAGGACCCGGGCCAAGTCCCAGCCCGAATGCTGCAATGAGGCCAATACAGCCTAAGCGGATCGAGCGCGTGTGAGATTGGTTTCGCATGACCGGACAATGCTAACCCCGACGTCCTTGTTTGCGGCTAAGGCACCACGGCCGGTAGGCCGGCTCACTCTGTCCCCCTCTAGAGCATGGGGACTACATTTGGACTGCAACCAATTCCGCGAAAGGAATATCGTGTCTACTTCTGCGCTCTCTGAAGCTCTTCCGGCTAGCACACCAACCCGCCTGCTGATCGGTGGCGAGTGGATCCAGACAGCCGCGGGACTGAACGTGATCAACCCAGCGTCCTATGGAACTCTTGCAACAATCGGCGATGCAGGTGTCACCGAGGGGATTCAAGCAGTTGACGCCGCGCATGAGGCATTCCAGACTTGGTCGCTCACCCCGGCTCGAGTCAGAGCGGAAATCCTGCGCAAAGCATTTGACATCATGGTCTCTGAAATTGACGACTGTGCTCGTCTCATTACGCTGGAAAACGGCAAAGCTTGGCGCGATGCAATGGGCGAGGCGCTCTACGCCGCAGAATTCTTCCGCTGGTTCTCCGAGGAAGCACCTCGAGTTGAAGGTGACTTTCGTTATGCCCCCAATCGTGACAAGACGATCATCACAGATTACCGGCCAATGGGCGTTGCTTACATGGTCACGCCTTGGAATTTCCCCGCTGCAATGATCACCCGCAAGCTCGGGCCAGCATTGGCAGCGGGTTGCACCGCGGTGGTCAAGCCACCGGGTGAGACCCCGCTCACCGCACTATGGATCGGTAAGATTCTTGAGCGTGCAGGTGCTCCTGCAGGTGTGGTCAATATCGTGACTACATCAAAATCAGGTGAAGTTTCCAGCGCAATTCTGGCCGACCCG
>DKME01000168.1 GCA_002469525.1 Actinobacteria bacterium UBA7422 | reverse complement strand
TGGCAATTGTTGAATCAGGTGTTGTTGTAGCCACGGCTAGTCACACCGATCCCCGTGGTCACGTTGAAGCGATCGGAACGTTATTCACTCAATTGGACTGCAATCCGGACGACTTACCCGAGTTGATCGCATGCGGTGTTGGGCCAGGTCCTTACACCGGCCTGCGGGTGGGGATTGCTTTTGCCCAGGGACTTTCTGCGGCTTGGTCGGTTCCCATTGTTGGTGTTTGCTCACTTGATGCTGTTGCGCATGCTGTGATTCGGGACGGGCGAGTTCAATCTGAGCGTGAGTTCATGGTGGCAACCGACGCCCGTCGCAAGGAGTTCTACTGGGCAAGGTTTGACCTTGACGGTGACAGGCTTACCGGCCCCAGCGTTGACTTGACCGGTGTTGTTGAAGACCGTGCACGTGAGTTGGGGATTGAGTTGATCACCGACGTGCTCCCGCACGCAATTGATATTGCAGCATGTGCCGAACATGGTCAGCCTGTTGGCGTGGCACCCATGTATTTGCGTGAGGCTGATGCACTACCAAGTTCGGCGGCGGTCTTGTGAGCGCCCCAACAGTGCAGATTCGAAAAATGCGCTGGTGGGATATTGCACAAGTTGATCACCTTGAACGAGAGTTGTTCCCGCACGATTCGTGGTCAACGGATCAGTGGTGGCGGGAGCTGGCGCAACTGCATAACCACTACTTCGTTGTTGAACGTGACGGGGTGATCGCAGGTTACGCGGGGTTGAGTATTTCTGGCAGTGATGCTGACGTCCAAACAATTGCGGTGGGACAGGCGTTTCAGGAACAGGGGATCGGTCGCAAACTCTTGACCCACTTGGTTGACCTCTCAATAGAAATGAAAGTGACCTATATTTTCCTTGAGGTGCGTAGTGACAATGTGAGCGCCATTGCTTTGTATTCCTCATTTGGTTTTAAGGAGATTAATAAGCGAAGGAATTACTACCCAGACGGAGGCGACGCTGTGATTCTGCGCCGCGACGAACGGGATGCACGCCCATGAATTCATCTGAACCCTTGATTCTTGGAATTGAAACGTCGTGTGATGAAACAGGGATCGGTATTGTTCGGGGCCGTGAACTCCTCTCAAATGCATTGGCATCCAGCGTTGACCTGCATGCGCGCTTTGGTGGGGTTGTCCCCGAGATCGCGAGCCGCGCTCACCTAGAAGCGATACTCCCAACGATTGACCTCGCGTGTGACCAAGCCGGGGTAAGCCTTCGCGACATTGACGCCATCGCGGTAACCGCTGGCCCAGGTCTAGTTGGCGCCTTAATTGTTGGCGTCGCTTCGGCCAAAGCATTGGCATTGGGTTTGGGTAAACCAATGTACGGTGTTAACCACCTGGCAGCCCACGTGATGGTGGATGAACTCGAACACGGACCGCTCCCCGAACCGGTGATTGGCTTGCTGGTTTCTGGAGGGCATTCATCTTTAATCAAGGTTTCCGGTGGCGATTTTGAGTCATTGGGGCAAACCCTCGATGACGCCGCAGGTGAAGCGTTCGACAAAGTCGCGCGCCTACTGGGTTTGCCTTTCCCCGGTGGACCCATGATCGACGAAGCGGCGCAAAGCGGTGATCGCCACGCAATCGACTTCCCTCGCGCCCTGCGGACTGACCCGGTCCACGCCTTCAACTTTTCCTTCTCAGGGCTCAAGACAGCGGTCGCCCGCTGGGTGAAGGAACAGCAGCGTTTAGGCAACACGATTTCAGTGCCAAATGTTGCCGCATCAGTTCAGGAAGCGATCGCAGATATTTTGACCAGCAAGGCAATCGCTGCGGCTGTTAATCAGAATGCCCCGCACCTTGTAATAGCCGGGGGAGTTGCAGCCAACTCGAGATTGCGCACGCTTGCTGCCGAGCGCTGCGCTGAGGCCGGAATCGAACTTCGAGTTCCAAGTCCAGGACTGTGCACGGATAACGGAGCAATGGTTGCAGCTTTAGGCTCGCACTTGGTGCGAATAGGCGGAGCACCATCGCCGGTTGATTTCCCCGCTACGTCGACTTTGCCCGTGAGTGAAGTTTTCTTTTAAAGAACCACAGGTCTGCGAAACCGTGTTTTAGAGACCAAGTCACTGCGGGGTTGGCATTAAATCCACTTTTGGGGTTAAACTCTTGTCACGGGAGTTAATTCTAATGAGCGTGGTTGGAGGGAAAATGCGTCGTTTTGTTGCAACTTTTGCCGCAAGTGCGTTGATTTTCTCTGCTGTGATGGGTGCACAGATCAGTTCAGCCTCGGCTGAAAACAACCCGGACACATCCGTGTCGGCCCGAGACACCCCCAAGATTCCCAAGTCTGTGTATCGAATCAAGACAAAAGACAAGGTCGCATTCATCACGATCGACGACGGGATCTACAAGCCTGAGAACGCCTTGGCCTATGTCCAGGCGAATCAACTACCGGTGACTTCCTTTCTCTCCTCGTGGACGATCAAAGACTCGAAGAAGTATTTCAACCGGATTAGCAAGTGGGGATCGGTTCAGAATCACTCAGCTACCCACGCGTCATTTGCCAAAAAGTCAACGGACCTCGATCACGAAATTTGTTACGTGCAAAAACGATTCGCGAAAAAGTACGACTGGTACCCCTGGATGCTACGCCCACCATATGGCGCTGCGCAAGACTCCCAAGCTGTTCGGAAAATGGGTGAGAAGTGCGGGATCCAGCAAATAGTTATGTGGGACGCTTCGGTTAACAACGGAAAGATTTCCTATGCAGACCAGAAACTTCGACCAGGCTCCATTGTCTTGATGCACTTCACGAATACGTTGAAAAAAGACTTGAAACTTGCTGTTAAAAAGATTCGGGAGGCAGGTTTGGAGCCGGCAAACTTAGATGACTACTTACCCAGGATCAATAGCATCCCCGCGATACTCACGAAGCGCGCCGGACTAACACAGCCTTCTCGCTAGAACCTGAACCGAGAATCACAACCGCCCACTCATTGTGGTCGGGCTTGCCACACTCCTTGCGCAGGTCTTTGATTTCTCGGCGTCCGTCCTTTGTTTTCAACGCAATTCCGGGCGTGTGATGTGTACGTGCCTTTATGTCTTTGACGTCGAAAGTGTCGTGGATTTGGTAACTGCGGGCCCCGTTCATGGACAGAGATTCAAGGCCGTAGAGCCACAATCCTTTTTCGCCAACGGGCGTGAGCCCAAGCTCGTCGGCCACCTGCAGGGATAGTTCCGCGCGGGTGATTGCTGGGTCAAGTTCATAGAGAAACCCTTTTCCTTCGTCAAGTAAATTCTCACCGCGCGCCTTGGGTGCTGAAAAAATCGAATGCTCGGTTTCTTCTTCGCGGGCAATTACGTGCGCGCTTTCGTTGTGCGAATCGATCATGACGGCGTAGGTGCCACGGGCCGCATTGGTTGTGAAAATTTCGATGAGTGATCCGTCCAGGCTCACGATAAAACTGGCCCAACCTTCAGGCGGGGTGAAAGCGGGCGCAGCTTTCATAAAAACCGAAAACGTATCCGCGAGGTCGGTGACGAACGTAAGTGGGGGAGACCAGCGTTGGGGATCGCGTTCAGGCAGCGCCCTGCTTCCATCAGGTGATCGCGTACCCGTTCTACGAGCCGGGTCCACAAAAATTGCCGTTGTTTCTGGTTCCCATTTGTGCTCGTCGAATTCGGTGCAGTCGCCCACTATCACTTGGGCATTGGGAAGGTTGGCCGCAAGCAGTTCGGCCGTTCTGACCTCCTGCTCAACACTCGTGGTGCCTAATCCGGCTTCAATGAATGCGGCGCTGTCACTGCCCAACCCCGCGGTTAAGTCCACGACCTGGGTGAAGTCGCCTTGAGCGATTACGTCGGCGTGAAGTTGGGCGACAAGAGGGTGGCTGGCTTGCTCGAGACCATCCCTAGTGAAAAACCATTTCTCGCGACTTGATCCACTCGGCCCCCAGGCGTTGGCGGCTTTTAATCGAAGTTGCGCTTGTTCAATCGCCATGCGGACTAGTTCGGGGTCGTGCCCTTGGGAGCGAAGTTCAGTAATGACCGAAATTTCTTGGGCTCCTGATATGGCTAACTTGCGTGCCGCTGAGCGGATGAGCGTCTGGTCGGGGAGGTTGCTCATGCGGCAAGCCTAGGGGTAGCCCAGGGGCGTGCGGGTATTTTGGCTGGCACTCGGTTTGACAGAGTGCTAACTCTTGCGTAACCTTTGCTTTGGCACTCTCGCTATGTGAGTGCTAACTTCAAGACCAATTATTCGTTAGTCGCGCCAGTTATACATAACTGTCGCCCACGAGCCGGAGGAATAAACCGTGTCGGTTTCCATTAAGCCCCTAGAAGATCGCATTTTGGTACAAACCCTCGAAGCGGAGCAAACAACCGCCTCGGGACTTGTTATCCCAGACACCGCGAAGGAAAAGCCCCAAGAAGGCCAGGTCCTCGCGGTTGGTCCAGGTCGTTTCGACGAAGACGGTGACAAGCGCATTCCCTTGGACATCAAGGTTGGCGACGTTGTCATTTACAGCAAGTACGGCGGCACCGAAGTGAAGTACGACGGACAGGAATACCTGTTGCTTTCAGCACGCGACGTACTTGCAATCGTTGAAAAGTAAATTTCACCAGCAATTCTGAGAACTTCGTTCTCATGCGCACACATCTTGTTTCGTTGAGCCCCGCGAATCCTTCGGGAGCCGCGGGGCTCACGACAAGATGCCACCCGATTCTGTTCGATCCGCACGTAATTGTGAACACTCAATCAGCTAACTGAGGAATTAACACATGTCAAAGATTCTTGAATTCGATGAAGAAGCCCGCCGCAGCCTTGAGCGCGGTGTCAACGCACTCGCAGACGCAGTGCGCGTAACGATCGGCCCCAAGGGACGCAACGTTGTGATTGACAAGAAATGGGGAGCACCCACAATCACCAACGACGGTGTGACAATCGCGCGCGAGATTGAACTTGAAGATCCCTATGAAAACATGGGAGCGCAACTGGCAAAAGAAGTTGCTACCAAGACCAACGACGTCGCAGGCGATGGAACTACCACGGCAACCGTTCTGGCACAAGCCATGGTGACCGAAGGTTTAAAGCAGGTTGCTGCTGGCGCCGCTCCAATGGCGATCAAGCGCGGCATGGATGCAGGCGTTGCAGCGGTCACCGACGAATTAGCCCGCATGGCCCGTGAAGTCTCCGGCAAAGACGAAATCACCAATGTTGCCGCCATTTCTTCCCAGGATCGCGAAATTGGGGAACTAATCGCTGATGCATTTGACAAGGTCGGCAAAGACGGCGTTATCTCCGTTGAAGAATCCAGCACCACCGCAATGGAAATGGAATTCACCGAAGGGATGCAGTTCGACAAGGGCTATATCTCGCCCTACTTTGTCACCGACCAAGAAAGCATGGAAGCAGTCCTTGACGACCCACGCATCCTGTTGGTCCAGGGCAAGGTGTCCTCGGTCGCTGAGATCCTGCCGCTTGTGGAGAAGGTCGTGGAAACCGGCAAGCCCCTGTTAATTATCGCTGAAGACGTTGACGGTGAAGCACTTTCTACCTTGGTTGTAAACCGAATCCGCGGAACATTTGCCTCATGTTCGGTCAAGGCACCTGCATTCGGGGACCGCCGTAAGGCAATCCTGGAAGACCTCGCGGTCCTGACAGGAGCTCAGGTTATTTCTGCTGATATCGGTCTCAAGCTCGACCAGGTCGGGCTCGAAGTGCTCGGCACCGCGCGTCGAGTTGTTGTCACAAAGGACAACACCACGGTTGTTGACGGTGGTGGCAGTGCCGAAGCTGTCTCTGATCGGGTTGCTCAGATCAAGAGTGAAATCGAGCGTAGCGACTCTGACTGGGATCGCGAAAAGCTACAGGAGCGTTTGGCCAAGATCGTTGGCGGCGTTGTTGTCATCAAGGTTGGCGGTCACACCGAAGTCGAGCTCAAGGAAAAGAAGCACCGGATCGAAGACGCAGTCTCGGCAACCCGGGCTGCAATCGAAGAAGGAATTGTTTCCGGTGGCGGCACGGCACTCGTGCAGGCCGCAAAGGTACTTGATGGAAACTTGGGCAAGACTGGCGACGAAGCAACAGGCGTTGCAATTGTGCGCAAGTCCACCTCTGAACCACTTCGCTGGATCGCTGAAAACGCGGGCGAGCACGGCTACGTTGTTGTCGCCCAGGTTGCTGGGATGCCAGCCGGCCACGGCCTCAACGCCGCAACAGGTGAATACGGTGATCTAATCGCCCAAGGTGTTATTGACCCGGTCAAGGTAACCCGCTCGGCACTGCAAAATGCTGCTTCGATTGCCGCAATGCTCCTCACCACGGAGGTCCTTGTTGTGGAGAAGCCGGCTGAAGAAGAGGAAGAGGCTGGTCACGGTCACGGCCACCACGGTCACGCGCACTAAGCGTTAAAGGTCAAGTTGATATACGTCAAGTTGATGTAGGTCAAGCGATATAAGTGTGTTAAAGGGCGGGGCTGCTATAGCAGCCCCGCCCTTTAACGTTACAAGCTATTGATTTAAGAAGCCGTCGCAATTTGTGCTGGGAAACCGAGTGGTGCCACGTTGATTTCACTGCCTACGGCAGTATCTGCCCTGAGGCGGCCGGCGTAAATTTCCTCCCGCTCGTCCTCGGTGAGACCGCCCCAGACTCCATAGGGCTCACGAACGGCAAGAGCGTGTTGGGCGCACTGCACCTTGACCGGGCAAGCTCCACAGATCGCCTTGGCGGCAGTGTCTCGATTAACTCGAGCTGGGCCGCGTTCACCTTCGGGGTGGAAGAACGTGTTGGGGTCTTCGCCACGACAAAGACCGATTAGTTGCCAGTCCCAAGTGTCGGCGTTGGGGCCGGGGAGACGGGATACGTCAGCCATGGTGACTCCTTTGGGTCGTTAAGCATTGCGGGGGTGCCCTATGCAATAACGAAATACTACAAATCGTTTCAT
>DKME01000078.1 GCA_002469525.1 Actinobacteria bacterium UBA7422 | reverse complement strand
CGCGACTATCTGCTGAGTGGGTGGCTTCAATACCCGCTCTCACTTATTTCCTTCAACGTTCCGTGGCTTGCCTCAGACCCAATTTGGAATCGTGATGCGACATTAGGAAACGCAAGAAATCCAGCTGACATTTGGGGTTCGGTCGAAGGCTTCGCCTGGGTCGGCCCGTATTTGTCCCGCTTGCCAAGTCAATGGGAAACCTTCTTCGTTGCCGGGCTTGCAGCACTGGCAATCGCATTATTGCTCCTGAACTCGAAATTTGGAAAACCACTCCGGTGGAAAACAATCATGATCGCACTTCTTCCAGCAACTGCTGGAGTTATCACGTGGTTTTTCTTCTCTCCGCCAACATTCCGATTCGGTTGGGGGGTTGTGTTCTCATTTTTCTTAGTCTTGATCGCCTTCCCACTCAAGGCAATAGTGGAGAAGAACCGTTTGAGACTAACGAGAGCGGTAACACCTGCTTTGGCCTTCATGTTGATAACCCTCGTCGGATTCAACCTCGCTACCAGGTTTCAATCCGACACGATCACCGAAAATAACACCTGGTCGGTGGGACCAATATCTATTGACTACAAACTTTCTCCAATAACGCCAATGCAAATAGTGGAGCAGGAGCTCGCCTCGGGCTTAATTGTCACCTCACCGACGGAATCCGACCAATGCTGGGACAACTACCCGCTCTGCAGCCCGATCGTGGCTCCTTCGCTCTCACTACGTGGGCAAAACCTGCAAGAGGGATTTCTGCCTTAATCAGTTCACGCGCGGTTACAACCAACCTCGTCTCTTTGGGGCTGAAAGAACATTCGCTATCAGTGACTTGGCTTGGACTCCGGTTGACACCAACTTATTAGGTTCCAGTGCAATGCTTTCGGTGAATTTGCCGCTGGCAACTGCAGCTTCGTACCCAAAAGAAGATTTCGCAAAGTAGACAAGTGACTGGGATCTTCCGAGCACTCTCCAATCCGCCAGTGCCAACTGAGCACCAGCATGTTCGCTGCAATTTTCAGTTTCTAGAACCCACGGGAAAATTCCAAGTGTGGGAAGCAGTTTCTGCCAATACTCCCGCTCTTTGAGCGAATCACTTGCCAGAAACACTCGATTTAAGCCCAACTGCTGGCACTTGCTCACAACAGCGCGTTGGATCTCTGATCGAGAGGGCGCCTGGTGCGAGCGATCGGAATACCTCAGGTGCATGCCAATAAAAGGCTCGCTTGGAATCGAATTGACTGAGTTTTCAATCTCAGGAGCGAGCTCAAGTGTCTGATACCAAGACTCGCGAGCTGTGCGAAACATCTCCGAATCCCACTCATTGGACTGGCTACCCGTTTCAAAGGAGAACCTGCCACCAGCGAGAATAACTAGCACTTCCCAATCGCTTGATTGCAATTCCTGGGCCAATTGGGTCATGAGTGGCTGCTCGCCCCGCTCGTGTCCGGCAAAAGTGACCACGCGACCGACTTCAGAGACAACGTGTGAGTTCACGTAATGGGGAAATGCTTCTAGGCCGAACCCTAGAATCTCAGTGAGCTCAGGCTCAGACACAAATTTCAATGAAGAATCCGAGCCAAAAACAGTGTCACGAGCGGCGGGTGCCGCTTCCTGCGACAACCAACACACAGCCATCTCAGCACCAAGTTGATCAGCGATTATCGATGCACTCGCTGTTGCTTGCAGCCGATTGATATACCCGTTGCGAGGAACCACAACTACACGCTGCACGCTTAACCTCACTCGCATCGGTCAACTAGATGTTGAAATATCGAAATATGGCACTATCGAATGTGGAACCATTGCAGCATACCGACCGTTGAACTGCCCGACCCCTAGACTTCACTGGTGCGGGTTGCTATGGACGAACAGATTTTCGCGATCCAACGCTATGGCGGAATTTCCCGGCTTTTCTACGAACTTGCAAAGCAATTCACCACCACACCTGATCTCGGCGTTGAATTGCTCCCCATTTCAGCTCCAATAGTGAATCAGTACGTGTTGGACAATCCAGATCTCACCGCCGCCCTTCAAACACACCCCGCCACGAATTCAATACGCGCTCTTGCCACCTACTTTTCACACCGGACAGATGTGCGCGGCGCGCAGATCGTTCACAACACCTTTTATCTCCCGCACGGGCTCACCGGGGGTAAGGGTGCGAAGCGGGTAGTCACGATCCACGACATGATCCCCGAGCTTCTGCCTAAAACGCGTCGACGTTTGGATCTACTCACCATGAAGCGTCGCTATGTGCACCAGGCTGACCACATTATTTGCGTCTCCGCGGCAACACGTGGTGACTTAGTTCGCCTTTACCCGGAAATTACGGCTCCGATTTCTGTTGTTCACCACGGCGTGGACCCGGTTTTCACTCCGAATATTCCCAAGTGGTCTGACCTTCCAGATCAGTACATCCTGTTCGTGGGCAACCGAGATCAGTACAAGGATGCAGATATCTTGCTGAAGGCGTTCGCCATCTTTTCTAAGGAATTTAACGACACAACGCTGCTATTTGTGGGCGGTGGTGAATTCACTGCCAAGGAAAACAAACTCATGCAGACTCTGGGAGTTACCGAACAAGTCGCTCAGAGATCTTTGCCGGACGCGGAGATGAGTTCTGCGTACTGCAATGCCCTATT
>DKME01000178.1 GCA_002469525.1 Actinobacteria bacterium UBA7422 | reverse complement strand
GCAATCAGTCAGCTCAACCGTGGCCCGGAGCAACGCCAGGACAAGCGACCAATGCTTTCTGACCTTCGCGAGTCGGGATCCTTGGAGCAAGATGCGGACATGGTCGTCCTTCTTCACCGCGAAGACGCCTATGACCGTGAGTCACCTCGGGCAGGTGAAGCAGACTTTATTGTCGCCAAGCACCGCAATGGTCCAACCGCAACCATTAACGTTGCATTCCAAGGTCACTACTCGCGTTTTGTCGACATGGCGCGCGACTCAATTTAGTTCGCCTGCCGCTTGGGGGATACATGAGAATTCTGCACACATCCGATTGGCACTTAGGTCGGACTTTTTTGTCAGAGAGCATGCACAGCCACCAGGAAGTTTTCGTTGACTGGCTGCTTGAGTTGGTAGCGATCGAGCGGGTTGAACTTATTGTTATTGCAGGTGACGTCTACGACCGGGCGGTCCCACCCGCAGAGTCTGTTCGACTCTTTAATCGGGCACTAGTTGATGTGAGTGCGGTGTGTCCGGTCTTTGTCACGCCCGGGAATCATGATTCTGCAATTCGACTTGGTTTTGGCAGTGAACTCATGCGGACTAACGGAGTGCATATTCGTTCTGAAATTTCAGAAATCAACGTTCCACTTGAGATCAGGGGAAGTGACGGCACCAACTTAGTTGTCTACGGAATTCCGTACCTCCAGCCCGAGGTAGTTTTCAACGAGTTGGAGTCCGAGCGCAGTCACACAGGAGTTCTTAGTGCGGCAATGGCGCGAATCAATTCCGACTTGAATGCCCGAACAGAGGTTCGGTCGGTGGTTGTATCGCACGCATTCATTACTGGTGGAAGCGGCAGCGATTCAGAACGCTCCCTTGAGATAGGCGGGATCGGTGACGCACCTTCGACTGTTTTTGCTGGAGTGGATTACGTTGCTGTGGGACATTTGCATGGCTCGCAAGTAATCAAGAGTCCAGCAGGTTCGGACACGGTTGTGAAGTATTCAGGCTCTCCTTTGCCCTTTTCCTTTTCAGAGGAGAAGCACAATAAGAGTGTCACACTTATCGAGATTCCTGCCGTAGGTCCGATCACCTACCAAGATATTTTGACACCGGTGCCAGGTCCGCTGGTAACTGTGACAGGTGAACTGCACGAGCTGCTGGAGAGCCCAGAGTTCTCGGTTCACGAGGGCAGTTGGGTGCGAGCCATGGTGACCGATCCGGTTCGACAGGATCGAACCCGTGAACGCCTGATTGTGCGATTCCCAAACCTGAAACACATTGAGTTCACTCCCAAAGGCGGAACAGGGCCGTTATCCATTACAGAAAGACTCGACCCACAAACCACGCCGCCCATTGAGATTGCTGCGGGATTCATTAGTCACGTAACTAATGGAGAAATTTCAGACTCGCAAAGGAGCTTGGTTCAGGGTGCCATTGAGAGCGTTAATTCACATGGCGTCACACCGTGAGAATTCACCGACTTGAAATATGTGGCATTGGACCATTTCGTGACCGGCAAATAATTGACTTCGAAGCGTTGGGCGCCTCAGGTTTGTTTTTAATCGACGGTCCAACGGCAGCAGGAAAGACAACGATCATTGACTCGATCACCTACGCGCTGTTCAGCACCCTAAGTGGTGAGGAGTCGGCCAAGGATCGAATGCGCAGTGATTACAGCGCGGGCCCAGATCGCTCGGAAATAATTCTTGACTTTTCTGTTAAGGGGGTAAGGCACACAATTACACGAGGAATCCCGTATTCATTCACCAAAAAGAATGGCTCGGGTGAAACTAAACGCGCTGCCACCCAATCACTTATTAGATTCGATTCGAATGGTGAACAGAATCTGGCTTACACGCAGGCCAACGAAATCGGAACGTATCTTGCCGACCTGTTGAACCTCAACGCCCAAAAATTTCGTCAACTAGTGGTTCTTGCCCAAGGTGAGTTTGCGGCGCTACTCCGCATGAACCCAACCGATCGCCTCAAGGCCCTTCGTGACCTTCTGGGAGATAACTACTACCAGAAGCTGCAGTCAGAACTCGACGAACGTGGCAAGGCAGCAGTAGCCAAGGTGAACCAAGCTCGTGTGGGAACCCGTGACACCGCCGTTCAGATCCAAGGGCTTCTTTCCGACACAGACCCTCAAGAATTGCTGGATCGAGTCCATGAATTGGTCGAGGCGAAAACTACCAACCCGGCGAGTGTCACCTCTGAGGTGATTGCCTATTTCGAGCAAGGTCACGTACTTGCCCAGGATTCACTCCAGAAGATGCGTGAAATTTGCCACCCCCTTGAGATCCAGTTCAACAAGCTCGAACAAACTAAGTTGAAACTTGACGAGTTTGTGAAAGCCAGCGAGTCTGCAGTCCTTGCGCAGTCCGTCCTTAACCCCTCCGAGTTGGACCTTTCGATTGAACGCATACCAGCCGTAATTAGCGAAACCCGTGAGCGGATAGGTCAGTTGAAACCTCTTGTCGACTGGCAGTCTGGAGAAGCACAGCGTGAAAGTGACCGTACGAAGTTAGTTGAGGAATTGGATAGGTGGACCCTCGAACTTACTGAATTGAATGAGTCGCTAGAGGAGTATCCGCGAATTCAAACAATATTAGAGCGAGAAATAGCTCAGAGCTCTCAGGCGGCAGTCGCAGGGGTTGAGCTTGAGAAGCAAGTGCGTGCGGAGGAGGAAATTGGACTACAACTTGAAGAATGTTCCGAATTGGAAGTTGCAATTACAAAATCCCACGGAATACTCCAAGATGAGAAATCACTTTTAGAAATCCATGAGCACGATGTCACGAAAGCTGAATTGGTTCTCTCGCAGGCCATGCGTTCGCAACTCACGCAACGGGTGGCTGTGCTGGCTGGTCAACTTCACAAAGGCGAGCCATGCTCGGTGTGTGGAAGCGTTGAGCATCCCGCTCCCGCAGACATGCCAGTTGGTGTGAAACCGGTCACCGAGTTGCACATTGAAGAATGTGAAGGTGACGTCGTTGCCGCAAAAATCGTGCGTGATTCACAGAAGTTGCTCGTTCAAGACCTGACTCTGGCACTTGAGGAATCCAAGCTTTCATTGGCTGCCCTGAGTGCAACATGTTCGGGGTTTTCACCTCAGACGGTAAGTGAAGAACTACAAAGATTGAGCCTGGAACTTGTTAAACAACGAGAGCTCGCGGATCAAATGCACACGCGTGAGGAAGAACTTGCCCAAGCGAAACTTGACTTTGAGAAACGTAAGGTCGCTGTGGAAAATTCAGCCAAGGAAGCCGCGAACACGAGTGCTGCCTTGATCAAGTTTGATGCCGAGTTGGAGAACAAGGAACAAGAAATGTCGAGACTGGTTGAGCCAGGCAAAAATGCAGGTGAGGAGTTGGCTGAACTGGTTGCAAAAACAAGTCGATTAGGTGAATGGCTAGAGGTCAGTAGGAATCTTGAGAAGGTTGCACACTCGCTTAGCCCTGAGATTAAGAACCTCAATTCTGTAGAGTTTGAAGAATCACTTGTTCGCCTTGAAGGAGAACTTCAGGCGGCGCAAGTTGAGCTGGAAAATGCCGAGGCACTGCAGACCCTTGCCGAAAACGCTCTAAAGGCCGCAATTCGTTTGGTTGCCAAGTTCGAAAGGGAATCCAAGGGGGTTGAGAAACTCTTGGTTGAAGTAAATGACGCCGTGACCTTGGGTGGCCTTGTGAGCGCCTCTTCTTCGATTAACACGAAGAAACTGACTTTGGAAAGCTACGCACTGCAACTTCGATTCGCACATGTTTTGGAGTCCGCATCTCTGCATTTACGCAAGATGAGTAGCGGTCGTCTTTCCTTCATCCTCGACGAAAGCGCACAGGGTGTTGGAAAAACAGGCCTAGGAATTAATATCATGGATGAGTCAACGGGATACCCACGCCCGACTAAATCTCTCTCGGGTGGTGAAACGTTTTACGCTTCCCTGTCCCTGGCCTTGGGTTTGGCTGACGTAGTTCAAAGTGAGACTGGTGGAGTGGCCTTGGAAACACTTTTTGTCGACGAAGGTTTCGGCTCCCTCGACTCGGACACCCTTGAACGTGTACTAGATCAACTAGATCAACTCAAGTCAGGTGGGAGAACAATCGGGGTGATCAGTCACGTGAGCGAAATGAAGGACCGATTCCCAGATCGGATTGTTGTCTCACGTGAAACTGATGGACCCAGCCAGATAACTCATGGCTAAGCAATTACAGTCATTTAATTCTTGATCGGGGCATCTCCGTGAAAGTCTGCAACAGGGAAACGTTCTTCATTTGACCGGAGTTTGGATTGCACGGCCTTATCGAGATTTACGTTACACACGTCCGCCAGCCGGACCAGGTACAGCAGGACGTCGGACATTTCCTCACCGAGTCTTTGATTTAGCGGGTCGCTTTTAGCAAGTTCTTCGGCTTGTTCCGCAGAAAGCCATTGCAGGAGTTCGGAGAGTTCACCCACTTCGCCCATCAGGGCCAGCATTAGTGACTTTGGGTCGTGGAACCGATGCCAGTCCCGAGCTCCCGTGAATTCCCGCATTTGTTCGGCTAATTCGGCCAGGGTCTTGTGTTCACTCACAGCCCAAGTCTGCCCACTGGAGGAGTTCATCGGGCAATCGGTTGCCAAAATTAGGCTGATTGGCCGTTTTCGGTTAGTGTCAAGCAAGTGTCATTACTAATTCCCACGTTTAATCGCCCGCTGTGGTTACACCCGAAAGTCGCTCGTACTGAGATTCTTGCCGGCCTTGTAGTCGCAATTGCTTTGATCCCCGAAGCCATCTCTTTCTCGATTTTGGCCGGAGTTGATCCTCGCGTCGGTCTTTTTGCCTCTTTCACCATGGCGGTGACAATTGCCTTCACAGGTGGACGCCCAGCCATGATTTCAGCAGCGACCGGAGCTATCGCTTTGGTGGTTGCACCACTTGCACGTGAATACGGGCTTGAATATCTGATCGCGGCCGTAATCTTAGGAGGAATTTTTCAGGTTCTACTTGCATTTGCTGGGGTCGCGCGACTCATGCGCTTTGTGCCGCGCAGTGTCATGGTCGGTTTCGTCAATGCACTAGCAATTCTGATCTTTACCTCGCAGCTTCAGTACTTAATTGACGTTCCTTGGGTTGTCTATCCCATGGTGGTAATTGGAATCGCGATCATCTTTATTATGCCGAAAATCACGACAGTGATTCCGGGGCCACTTGTAACTGTTGTATTGCTCACATTGACCGTGGTGTTGTTGAATGTGAACGTCCCGCGTGTCGGAGATCAGGGTGAGTTGCCGAACAGCTTTCCAGTGCTGGGAATCCCAAGTGTGCCATTCACTTTTGACACGTTCATGATCATTGCGCCATTCGCAGTAGCGATCGCACTTGTTGGACTAATGGAATCACTCATGACTGCGAAGTTGGTAGACGACATTACCGACACTCGTTCCAATAAAACCCGTGAGTCATGGGGACAGGGCGTTGCAAATATCGTGACAGGATTCTTTGGTGGCATGGGTGGGTGTGCCATGATCGGTCAAACCATGATCAACGTGCGATCTGGTGCGCGAACGCGACTCTCCACTTTCTTGGCAGGTGTCTTCTTGCTCATTCTGGTTGTTTCACTGGGTGAGGTTGTAGCAACTATTCCAATGGCAGCGTTAGTCGCGGTCATGGTGGTTGTGGCTTACGCAACGTTTGACTGGCATAGCCTGCGCACAATCTTGGCAATGCCCAAGAGTGAAACAACCGTGATGCTTGCCACGGTAATTGCCACCCTGATTACCCACAACCTCGCAATAGGAGTTGGGGCAGGGGTGGTGACCGCGACCGTTCTGTTTGCCCGACGCGTCGCCCACCTAGTTTCAATGAATCGAATTCTAGAAATTGACGTTGAGTCAGGCGAGGAAATAGTTCGATACCAAGTTCACGGTGAAATGTTCTTTGCTTCAAGCAACGATCTTGTCTATCAGTTCGAGTACACAGAAGACCCAGACATGGTGATTATTGACCTCACCGCAGCACACGTATGGGACGCTTCAACGGTTGCGACCTTAGACGCGGTAGTCAGCAAGTACGAACGCCGCCACAAGCGTGTTGTGATTGTTGGATTCAATGAGAAGAGTGCAGAGTTCCACGATCGATTGACGGGAACACTCAACTCCGGCCACTAGTATTGGCCATGAATTTATGGAGGAGTTTGTTATGTTAATTGACCGCAGCAAACTTGGCGCACTTTTAGAACGCGAGCAGGCCCTGCACGAATCTCGAACTTTACAGTCGCGTGAGTTGTACTCGCAGGCCGATAATTTATTCGGCAGGGTTCCCATGACCTGGATGAATAAATGGTCTGGCGGTTACCCGTTGTATTTGAAGTCGGCGCGTGGAAACAGAATTATTGACGTCGATAACAACGAATACGTAGATTTCAGTTTGGGCGACACTGGCGCCATGGCGGGTCATTCACCGGATGCAACAGTTGACTCTGTTTACAACCGCATTGGGGTGGAGGGTGGTATCACGACCATGATGCCAAACGCTGACGCTCAATGGGTGGCCGCTGAGTTGACGAGTCGCTTTGGTCTTCCCCTGTGGTCATTTAGTTTGACGGCAACTGACGCAAATCGTTGGGCACTTCGAATTGCGCGTCAGGTAACAGGCAAAGACAAGGTTCTCGCGTTCTCATACTGCTACCACGGAGCTGTCGACGAAACACTGGTGCGAAGTGGCCCAAGCGATGAAGCAGTTTTGCGAGAAGGAAATGTGGGCCCAGCAGTACCCATAAAAGAAACTACGCGAGTTGCAGAGTTCAACGATTTGGATTCCGTTGAACGTGCACTTAAGCATGACGACGTTGCAATTGTTATTACAGAGCCCGCCCTAACCAATATTGGAATTGTGCTTCCCGAACCAGGCTTCATGGAGGGTTTACGCGAATTGTGTACGCAATATGGCGCGTTGCTCTTGATCGATGAAACCCACACAATTTCAGCAGGCTGGGGTGGGTGCACGAAAGCCTGGAATCTTGAGCCTGACATCCTCGTGATCGGAAAGAGTATTGGTGGGGGAATACCCAGTGGTGCCTACGGTTTGACCCAGCAGGTTGCAGATGCAATCAATGCGGCCGAGGATTCCGATTTAGTCGACGTTGGCGGAGTCGGTGGAACGTTGGCGGGTAACGTCTTAAGCACTGCGGCCATGCGAGCGACATTAGATCAAGTTTTGACCCCCGAAGCTTTTGACCACATGATCGCGTTGGCAACCTCATTTCGTGAAGGTGTCGAATCGGTGTTGGAGCGCTATAAGGTCCCTTGGTCAATCGCCCAGCTTGGTGCGCGTGCTGAATATCGATTTGTTTCACCTGCTCCGCGATCGGGTACTGAGTCTGCTGCTGCACACGACGCTGACATCGAAGAGTATTTACATTTATATATGAGCAACCGAGGATTACTGCTGACACCATTTCACAACATGGCTTTGATGTGTCCGACTACAAGTTCTGCCGATGTCGTGCTGCACACGATGTTGTTTGACGCTGCCGTTTCTGAATTGGTTTAGTAACGAGTGAAGGCCGGTGCGTTGATCGCACCGGCCTTCAACAATTTGTTGTAACTATCTTTTGAGCAGTACTGGGCCTTGGGTTCGTACCTTGCCGTTGGCTGGGATTGCCGAGCAGGTTCCATCCAGTTGGCACATTTGCTTGTACTGCTTTTTTGCCTTGAAAGTCTTGCGTCCGGTTTCGGAGTAGACGATCTGGTTAATACCAGTGCTTGTCCTGAACTTGCACGTCACCTTGCGATTCTTCTCTTTACAATTCTTGTAGGTAGTTCCCACGATCCAGTTCTGAAGGGTGTCCATTGCTTGAGCGCCAGGCGCACCGTCGTTATATTGGATTCCCCAAAGGTCGTTGTAAGGACCCCACTGGTACATGTACACGCGGGAGACCCCGAGACGCAGTGCATCAAGGTATGTAATGGCGGTCCAATTCGCAGCCTTAACTCCTTCAATGTCCTGTTCGGGGTTCTCAGGACCCGGTCCACCAAGTCCGTAGTTGTTCTCGGTATCCCAGAGTGGCAAGTTTGGTGCCTTAGCCGCCTTCAGGAAATCAATCCACTTGTTAGCAAGTTCCTGTCGGTCGTTGGTGTTACCGAGAGATGCTGGGTAGGTGTGCGCTGCCCACACATCTACCGGCCAATCACGTGCCTTCAATTGGTTGAGAAATGCAGGGTAAAACCTCTTGAATGGACCACCTAGACGAGTGCCCGTGCTAGGCGCCACGATAGTTGCACTGGGATCGATACTTTTAACAATGTCGTATGCCCGCTTGGTCATATCAGCCATTTGCGCTGGAGTTCCCGTGAAGAATGTAGTCAAGTTTGCTTCGTTCCAAGGTTGGTAAATCTTGATTTGACCTTTGTAACGGGTCGCAACGGCGCGAACCCAGTTGTCCCAATCCGCCATGTTCGCAGGTACTCCTGAGGCATCAGGTGCGGGAAGTGCCAGTGGGTTGCGTTGGTTTGTAGCCCAAGCAGGTGTACCTGAGAGAACCATCAGGATGTCGCTCAAACCGTTTTTGTTGGCCGTTGCGACGGCGTTGTCGAGATTGGTCCAATCAAAGACTCCCCGTGAAGTCTCGATATTGGCCCAGGAAGTTCCGTTGTCCCACAACCGAAGAGATCCAAATTTTATGGTCGGCCAGACACCCAACTGTTCGTCTTTCACGTGTAGACCGAAGAGCGAGTCATCAATGACCGTGTTCTCGAGATTCTTTGAAGGATTCTTGATCGGAGCCGCTTGGGCGGTTGTTGCCAGTGGGATAACAAGGGCTGCAGCAATTGCCGCAGCAATCATATTTCGGTTTCGTATTCGCATCTGGACAGTCTGCCATGGAAAGTGCATAGGGAATCTTCGGGTGTTGGCTAGTCCAATCGACTCAATGCCACCACGGTGACGTCGTCGGCATGCCAGCGCGGGGAAATTTCGCGGATATGGGAAACGAGCCTCTCCACTATCTCAGCAGGATTTTGACGCACTGGACCATCGAGGCCCCTCAGAATGCGAATAATCGCCTGTGTTTCTTCTGAGGTGCTCACGGACCCTTGGCCTTCAAGGAAGCCATCGGTTACCCCGAGAACTAGGTCACCCGGAACAAATGGATGGGTTCGTACCTCCCACTCCCCGCCGAGAGAGGAAATGAGCGGTCCGGTGGGATCCAAACTAAACAGGTCTTTGTCGTGGGTAATGCCGATTCCGGGCGGGTGCCCTGCATTGAGCCATTGCAATTCATTGGTTTCAATGTCGACGGTAAGCAACAGTGCGGTGACGAATAATTCGTCGAACTTGGTTGACTCAGCCGCTAATTCAACCGAGTCGGACAAGGAAAGCCCTTTTGACAGTGCAGCGCGAATAATTGCGCGAATGCGCAGGGCCACCACATTGGCTGAAGGTCCATGCCCGGAAACATCGGCCACGATTAAAGCAACTCGCGTGTCACTGAGCGGGATGTAGTCCCAGTAGTCACCCGCGAGTACACCCTCGGCGGTAGCCGCCAGTCCAGCTATGGCAATTCCTGGACAGTGTTGGGAACTATTGACTTTCATTTCACTTCGCACCGCGGCAACGAGGGGCGCGTCTTGAGTGAGACCCTTTCGCGCAGCCGACGCTTCATCGATCTCACTGACAAGTTGACGTCGAAGTGATTCGGCATCTTTCGCGAGGGAAATAAATTCTGGTGGACCCATCGGTTCAATTGGGTGAGTGTGCATTGGGTCGCGCGTGGAAAGCTGCAGATCCTTACGAATATCCATCAGTGGGTAGATAACCCAACGCTGGAAGTAGACGAAGTAAGCAACAAAGCCAGCAACAAGTAGGAGTCCACCAAAGACAAGGAGCAAGCCGAGTTGGCGTGCACTGCTAGCAAGGCCATCACTTGTTTGAGCCCGCTGAATTTCAAGTTCAGCCTGAAGTGTCGAAGTCGCAGTGATCATCGCGTCATAGGTTGACCAAGCCTTGGCCCTATTTGACACGCGACTGGCTTTGGGTTGTTTCCCGTCGGCCATTGCAACCAGTGTTGGTTCCGCATCAGCGCTCACCCAGGCCCGTTGAGCCGATGCTGACTCCTCCACGAGCGCGGTGAGTTCAGGGTGTTCGGTTCCAAAGATGTCGATCAGGTTGCTGATCATGACGTTAGTTGTTGAAATAGCACTTTGGTGACTCGCGAGTGGTGCTTCTTTGCCGGTAAGCACATAGTCTGAAAGATCGCCGGAAGCTGCGGTTTGAGCCAAAAGCAATGAGTTTGCCATTTGTGCGGCGGGTGTAAGCAGGTCATTGAGCTTTGATTGTGCGCCAGAGACTGAAGCGAATGAAGTAATTACGAGGATGAAGCCTAAAAGGATCACGCCAAGTCCGGTTCCGGTCGCAATTAATGCTCGCCTACGTAACGTCATGTGAACAGAGTACTAAATGAGATTGATCTGTGAAACACACATTTGCGCATGTCAACGTTTATGGTTGCTGAGTGAGTAAGAGATTCCCCAAGTCAATCTATGAAAAAGAGCTGCTCAAGTTGCAAGCCGAGATGGTGACCTTGCAGGAATGGACCAAAGTCGAAGGCAAGCGAATTGTCGTGCTCTTCGAGGGACGTGATGCTGCCGGAAAAGGCTCCACTATTAAGCGATTCAACGAGTACCTCAACCCCCGCCTTGCTCAAATTGTTGCTTTGCCTGCGCCAACAGAACGCGAAGTCGGCGAGTGGTACTTCCAGAAATATGTGCGTCATCTACCAACCAAAGGTGAAATACGATTCTTTGACCGTTCCTGGTATAACCGAGCGGGGGTTGAAAAAGTGATGGGGTACTGCACCCCAGACGAATACCGCAGATTTCTGCACCAGGCACCCATTTTTGAACGCATGTTGATCGAGGATGGAATCATTCTGCGCAAATATTGGTTCAGCATTAGTGACGCTGAACAGACCCGTAGATTTGAGTCACGACTTAAAGACCCTATGCGCCGTTGGAAATTCTCACCAACGGATATGGAATCAGTCACGAAATGGGAGGAATACTCCAAGGCTAAAGACGAAATGTTTGTTCACACAGACACACCCGAGTCACCATGGTTCGTCGTTGAAGCCGAAGATAAAAGAATCGCACGACTCAACACAATTCACCATTTCTTGAGCACGATTAATTATTCGGCGCCCAAAGTTGACCAGCTCACACTACCCAAGCGTCCACATGCTTCAGAGTATGTTCGCCCGCCACGGGAGCAAAACCACTATGTTCCTGACTTCGCGGTCACGCTGCTCAATAGTGGAGTTGAAGGTTAAGTTGAAGGTTTGGCTCAGACCCCCTAAATTGGGGTGGTGAGTTCCCCTGGCCCAAGGTTGCGACCTGATCTTGAGGCGTTGCCCTCGTACAAAGCGGGTCAACGACCAGCCCCCCGGACTGACATCACAACGTACAAAATCTCAAGCAATGAAAGCCACCACGCGCCACTTGAGAGTGTCCAAGCGGCAATTGTTGCAGCCGCTGCAGATGTAAACAGGTACCCAGACCCCTTTTCAAGCGATTTAATTGCGGCAATCTCGAGCCACTTCAATGTCCCGCCCGAGCACATTTCGCTGGGCACGGGAAGCGTTGCGCTATGTGGTCAAATAATTCAGTCGGCTGCGGGCCCCGGCGACGAAATCTTGTACGCCTGGAGAAGTTTTGAATCGTATCCGATTTGGACCGGTATTGCCGGTGCACACAGTGTTCAAGTTCCACTAAGACCTGATGAAACCCACGACCTTGAAGCAATGCGAAATGCGATAACTCCAAGGACACGAGTTATTTTCATTTGCTCACCGAACAATCCAACCGGACAGATTGTTGACCCTGCTGAACTCGAAGAGTTCATAGCAAATGTTCCGAGTGAAATCGTGATTGTTCTCGATGAAGCCTACGTGGAATACGTTCCCCATGAAAAACGCGCTGAATCGATTCGGTTGTACCGGGAGAAACCAAATGTTGTTGTCCTGCGCACTTTTTCAAAAGCTTATGGACTAGCTGGTCTGCGTGTTGGTTTCGCAATCTCCCAAGAACCGATCTCCAATGCTCTACGCAAGACCGCATTGCCCTTTGGTGTTTCCTCTATTGCGCAAGCTGCAGCAATTGCATCGATAGAAGCCGAAAGTGAGTTGCTGGAGAGAGTCAAATCAGTTGTTGCAGAGCGCGATCGGGTCGCCCGTGAATTGAAGGAAATGGGTTACCAACTCAATCCAAGTTACGCGAATTTTATTTGGATGCGGCTTAGCAACGACACCGAAGCCATGTATCAAGCCCTAGAGCAAGCGGGCCTCTCGGTTCGCCCGTTCCCAAGTGAAGGACTCCGCATTTCAATCGGTGAAACGGAAGCCAATAACCGATTTATTGAGGTTGCTCGTTCAGTTTCAATCGCGTCCGCCGTTCCCCGCTAACGACGAGAACGACACCACCAAGCACAATTGAGAGTCCGATCACTACGTCACTCGTAATAGCTTCGTTGAGAATCAATGCCCCGAGGAATACCGCGACAACAGGATTCACATACGCGTAGGTGGAAACTAGCGACATAGGTGCATTGGTGATCAGCCAGACAAACGCTGCGTAAGCGATAGCCGATGCAAAAACGAGGTACACCCACCCGGCCCAGGATTCTTGAGTGACCGACTCTAGGTCCCACCGTTCCCCAATAGCCGCACCAACAACCGTGAGAACAACCCCGGCGGTTGCTAATTCGATCAGCGCTGTCATGAGCGGGTCTTTTGGTTGCTCATAACGAGTTGCCCGCCAACTAAAAAACGTCCATGAAAAACTACCGACGGCAATTGCTAGCGACCATAGTGCAACCTGAATATTGCTGGCGCCATTAACAGGATTGGTGCCACCGGGTAGCAACATCAAAACTAAACCAGTGAGCCCAACGGCGACGCCCATCAATGTCAAACGTGATGGGCGATCTCCAGCGTGCAACCGAAAGAAAATAATCCACAGGGGCAAGACCGAAACAATAAGTGCTGCAATACCCGACGGCACGTAACGCACTGCGAGCGAAACAATTCCGATGCCAACGCTGAGAATTGTTACGCCCATAAATGCTGCACCTCGGAATTGAGCCCATGTGATGCGAAATGCTTGGGGCCCGCGGAAGATCAGGACCACGGTTCCTAGCAATAGTGCCGAAACGGCAAATCGAGAACCCCCGCCCAAAAGCGGTGGCATTGATTTAACAACCAATGCGATTCCCATATATGTTGACCCCCAAATAATCCACAGGGCGAAGAGCGGACCCATGATCTTTCTCATCGGTGCTTCGGTTACTCCCCGAATGTCAGTTGCCACCGGCGCATCATGGCAGAGAGATGGCATGTGTCCGTACGGAGATGGTCCTTGCCGACAACAAAGGACTTTGGTCCCGTTATTGAGGTCTGAAGCCGGTCATGTACATATATAAATACGAAAGTATTTAGCTATGGACGTTTTGGACCTCTCCCGCTGGCAATTTGGTATCACGACCGTTTATCACTTCTTTTTTGTCCCCATCACGCTGGGACTTGTGTGGTTCGTAGCGGCCTTCCAAACTATTTGGTACGTAACAGGTAAAGAGAAGTACCTGAAACTCACCAAGTTCTTTGGAAAACTGTTCTTGATCAACTTTGCCATGGGAGTTGTCACCGGAATCGTGCAGGAATTCCAATTCGGTATGAACTGGGCTGACTACTCCCGCTTCGTAGGTGACGTCTTTGGAGCCCCATTAGCGATGGAAGGCCTGTTGGCGTTCTTTATGGAGTCGGTATTCCTAGGACTGTGGATTTTCGGGTGGGACCGCCTTCCTAAGAAAATTCACTTGATGACTATTTGGGCGGCAGCATTGGGAACTTTGCTCTCCTCCTACTTCATTTTGGCCGCGAACTCCTGGATGCAACACCCGGTTGGTTTTGAGATCAACCCGGACACGGGTCGAGCGGTGCTTAATGACATTGGTGCTGTTCTCTTTCAGAACACAGCGGTTCTCGCGTTCTTCCACACTATGTCCGCGAGTTTCATGGTCGCGGGAACCGGCGTCGCTGTTGTGGGCGCATGGTTCTTGATCAAGAACCGTCAAACAGATATTTTCCGGCCAGCAATTAAAGCAGGTGCAGTCGTTACTCTGATTGCGGCAGCCGCGGTGAGTCTGACGGGCGACATGACGTCAAAGGTCATGGTTGAACAGCAACCAATGAAAATGGCCGCCGCCGAGGCTTTGTATGAAACAGCGCAGAGTGCACCATTTTTGGTCCTGACCATTGGAGACGTCAGCGGTGAAAATGCGACACTAATCCTTGAAGTCCCAGGGTTGCTCTCTTTCCTTTCAACGGGAAGTTTTGACGGAACCGTAGAAGGAATCAACGACCTGCAAGCCCAATACGAAGAAACGTATGGGCTAGGAAATTACGTTCCCTATATCCTGGAACTGGCTCATGGAAGCATTATGCAGGAGCAAGACATGGTCTAGTTGGAAACGTCGGTGAACATAGCCAGTTTGAGGTTCCTCTAGGGGGTTGACGCGAGCGCGTTGACGAACTCGTGAACCCGGGGGCCGGATCCACGGATGTGTGATGCTGTGATCTCTTTGTCGACTCGACCACAAAAACCGAAAACAAAATCTTGCCAAGGGATTTCAATCTCAGTGATCTCACCCGTTGGTTCGGAAATGAATGCGGCTTTTCCATGTGAATCAGTTGCAACGCACACCGTCCCTTCCAGATCAGGTCCGGTGAAAGTTATTCTCAATGATTCATTTTCCGGTGCACCAACCTTCTTCCCCCAGACAAACGGCAGCGACTCAAGCATTCGTTTCGCGGCATTCTTGCCAGGGTTGCTGGTGAGGTTGGTGGGTAGGCCGACAGCAATGCGAACATCTTGGTCGTGCGTCCAAATGTCAAAGGTCCGCATGCCCAGGAACTGCTCTTTGGAGATTTCACCTTTGACCCAAGGAATGCTCAAGGTTGGGGATTCCGTGTTGAGAAAATCTGACAGGTTGTTGGCCGCGGTCAGCATTTGTTCAAGGAGGGCTGCGGGTGGTGTTCCTCTTCGGTAGTCAACCCCGCGCTCGGTGAACTGGTTGGAAGGTCCTTTCACATGGGGGAGTGAGTCCCAGTCTGGTTCGTGTGCCGGTGCTGGTTCACCTGCGGCCATTGAGTCAAGGTCGACGGTGTGAGCCACGATGTCAGCAACACTCCAACCAGGACAAGGAGTTGGGAGATTCCACTGTTCTGCGTCGAGTGAATTTAAAGTCGAGTAGAACTCCAAGACGGCTTCAATGTAGGTTTTCATGGGATCAAGTGAGCTTTTGGTGTCGAGGATATTGGCCATGACGACAGTCTGCCCCATACCGCGCTGGCTTGTCTTGACAACTAAGTAGCTTCCCCGCACCCAAGCAGGCCTTACGCTTGGGTCTATGAGTGTGAGAGTTAGTGTCCTGCAAATTGACAGTTCAACTGTTGAATCAATTTCGGACCGCGTTGATCGAGTGCTTGGATTAATCGATCAACACGCACCAGGTTGTGACTTTATGGTGCTTCCCGAACTGTGGAATGTGGGAGCATTTGATCTGGAGGCAAGTCGTCAACATGCGCAAACAATTGACGGGAAGTTGCCAACAGTGCTTGCGCAAAAAGCGTTCCAACACGGGATTTGGTTGCACGGTGGCTCATTCTGTGAACAAGACGGTACGGATCTGTACAACACGAGTGTGCTGTACAACGCTCAAGGTGAACTCGCTGCTTACTACCGAAAAGTGCACGTTTTCACCTACGCCCGCGAACAGGACACCATGACCGCGGGCAAGGACTACATCTTGGTTGACACGCCCCTAGGCCTCACCGGACTGGCGACCTGTTACGACGCTCGGTTCCCGGAAATGTTCCGGGAAATGCGTGTTGCGGGTGCACAGGCCTTTGTTATTCCTTCTGGTTGGCCGGTTCCAAGGATTGCGCAGTGGGATGCACTTCTCCCCGCGCGTGCAGTTGAAAATCAAACGTGGGTGATTGCCTGCAATCAGGTGGGGACGCAAGGAAAGCACGTTTTGGGCGGACGTTCCGCGATCATTGATCCCTTAGGAAATCTGCTGGCCCAAGGCGGCGAGCATGAGGAAGTTCTCAGTGCCAATATCGATGTTGAGGTGGCGGAACAGTGGCGCTTGGAGTTTCCGGCAATCAATGACATGGTCGCGTGCCCAATTCATCGGGTTCCCTAGGCAGGTTCTTATTACTTCTTAACTTGGATCACAATCACGGGATTCTTTTTTGGGTCAAGCCAGTTGAGAATTTTTTTCATGTACTTTTCAGGAACGGCAATGCAACCGGCAGTCTTTGTCCCGTTGCTCACATGGAGAAAGATTCCGCCTCCGCGTGAAGTATTAGCGGGCGCATCAGTTCGATTAACCCCATTGACGCCCTGAGTGATTTTTCCTTTGGGGAGATTGAAATCCATGACGGCTACATAGTTGTACTGCTTTTTATAGGACGCAAGTCGTTCAACGTAATTGCCGTAGCCCGACCATGATTTGTTGACCGTTTGAAAAACATTGTAGGTACTGGGGAATCGTGGGTTGTAGGTCCAGGCGTCATTTTTATCAACCTTCGTGTACTTAAGTTTCGTTCCTGGATCGTCCTT
>DKME01000110.1:42795-87071 GCA_002469525.1 Actinobacteria bacterium UBA7422 | reverse complement strand
TGGCCTATGGCGCAAACATACCCGACTCGCGGTTACCAAAATGTTACGGCTGAACTTCCAAACTTGTTACTGCCGCCTCTGTGTCTGGAATACCCAAATCCTCGGCCTTTTTGTCAGCCAATGCAAGGAGTCGGCGAATGCGGCCGGCAATAGCGTCTTTCGTCATGGGGGGATCACTCAATGCGCCTAACTCCTCGAGGCTGGCCTGTTGGTGCTCCATGCGTAACCTGCCAGCAACAACCAAGTGGTCAGGGACGTCCTCACCCAAAATTTCAAGTGCTCGCTGAACACGGGCTCCCGCTGCGACGGCCGCACGCGCCGATCGACGTAAATTCGCGTCATCAAAATTTGCGAGTCGATTAGCGGTGGCTCGAACTTCCCGTCGCATTCTGCGTTCTTCCCACGCCATCATGGCATCGTGTGCACCCAACTTGGTCAACATGGCGCTAATTGCGTCACCGTCTCGTATGACTACGCGGTCAACTCCACGCACTTCACGGGATTTCGACGTGATTCCCAGTCGGCGGGCTGCACCGACAAGTGCCAGTGCTGCTTCTGGACCTGGACATGTGATTTCAAGGGAAGACGACCGCCCGGGCTCAGTGAGGGAACCATGGGCTAAAAATGCCGCCCTCCACGCTGACTCACAGTCGCACATTCCGCCAGCAACAATGGCCGGTGGTAGTCCTTTTACTGGGCGCCCGCTCGCATCGACGATTCCAGTTTGGCGGGCTAGGGCTTCGCCACCCACAACCACACGGACCAGATAGCGTGTTCCTTTCTTGATTCCTGTGCCTTGAACGAGTGCGATTTCACTGTCGTGACCATAAATATCAAAAATGTCCTTGCGTAAACGCCGCGCTGCGGAACCGGTATCAAGATCCGCTTCTACGACAATTGCACGATTGATAATGTGCAGCCCGCTTGCGAATCGCAGGATTGTCGATACTTCTGCTTTACGACAACATGATTTAGTTACATCGACCCGACTGAGTTCGTCTTTCACCGCAGCGGTCATTGCCATTACTTGCTCCCTAATTCCGTTGCTACCAAGCGCAGCGCATTTGCCAACTTGTTCGGATCATGGGTTGCACCGCCGGCCGCGACGTCAATCCTAAACACCTTGGCCCCGAGGAGATTCGCTGCCCTTTCCAAATCGTCATGGTCTCCATGGTGATTCGGGTCCACCACAACAGCATCGAGACTAATGTCACTGAATAATGATTTCCATGAAGACAAATAGTCACTAACTGTGAATCCTGTTGTCTCACCAATCTGCTCGGAGAGATTCGTTATCAAGACTCGGTGTGCAGCACTGTTGATAACTGATTTACGTATCCCTGGAACTAGCAGTGGAGGTACGACCGAGGTGAACCATGAACCCGGGCCAAAAATGAGAAGGTCTGCTTCAGAGATCGCCACAACTGATTCTTCACACACTGCTGGAGCACTTGGTTGTACTCGAATTCGCTGAACAACGCCAGTAGTTGTGGCAATTCCCACTTGTCCACTCACCTCTGCGCTGGCTGCTGGATCTGCTGGGTTTATCCCTGCAATGGTGGCTACTAGATCAATGGGCTCGGAACTGCAAGGCAGTACCCTTCCTCGCACTCCAAAGAACTTCCCCACTAAGTCAAGGCCCTGCTGTGCCGACATCCCGCTGTTCCACAGCGCGGTCAACAAAATATTGCCCACTACGTGCCCTTCAAGACCACTATTGCTCGCTCCTACAGGAAATCGGTATTGAAGAATCGACCCAACTTCCACTCCCACTTCGTCTTGAGGAAGTAACGAGCAGATGGCCATGCGTAAATCACCTGGCGGAATCACATCGAATGCAGTCCTGATTCTCCCGCTAGACCCACCGTCGTCGGACACTCCCACTATTGCGGTCAAGTCCGAAATCTCTCTACTTGCTAACAACTGAGTTACCGCTCGCAACGTTGCCGACAATCCGTGGCCTCCACCAAATGCAACTACTCGCGCCGGGGAATTTGCACTACTCACGGCCGAGATCCCGATGGAAAACTGTCGCCTGAAGTCCCTTCTCACGCAGCATTTTTGCCAATTTTTCAGTCATGGCGACACTGCGATGCTTACCACCCGTACACCCCACCGCAACGGTAACCAGTCGCTTACCTTCCCGCAGGTACCCTTCACGCATTGTTCCCAACAACTCTTGGAAATGGGTGAGAAAGTCACCTGCTCCTTCACGTTCCAAGACACTGACCGCAACCGCTGGGTCTTGACCCGTAAGCGGACGCAATTGTTCGTCCCAATAAGGGTTGGGAAGAAACCGTACGTCCGCAACCATGTCAGCGTCCACCGGTATCCCATATTTGAAGCCGAAAGACAGGACGGTAATGTGAAAATCACTCTCCTCGTCTGAATCAAATGCCGCTTCAATGCGACGACGAAGATCGTGGACATTCAATGAAGTTGTGTCAATCACAAGGTCTGCGACAGCTCGAATATCTCCGAGTATTTCCCGCTCACGTGCCAACCCGTCAATTATTCGATGATCCCTCGCCCCCTCATCCTTTTGTAATGGATGTGGCCTACGCGATGACTCGAAGCGACGCACAAGACTTTCATCGGTCGCCTCAAGGAATACAATCGTGACGCTTCCCACCCGCGGTGAAAGATCCGCCAAGACTGAACTTAGCTGCGCGAATAGTGAGCGGCTACGAGTATCAACCACTACTGCGACTTTCTGAATATCAGAACTTCTACTCGCCAATTCGAGTGCTTCCAAGAGCAGTGAGGGTGGGATGTTGTCAATGACAAACCAGCCAAGGTCTTCAAGCGCTCGCGCGGCCGTAGTTCGACCTGCTCCGCTCATGCCGGTAAGAATTATTAATTCGGAACTCTCTAAGTTCACACTTGGCACTTCACCCTCCTCACCTGCGTCTGCACACTTTCACGTTACTCACAGTGTCAAGAACCTTCAGGATGCAAGTGGCTCCAAATTGCCTGGGCCTTCTTTTCCCCAATGCCCGGTGTCTCTGCCAATTCCTCTGAACTCGCGGCCCGAATTCCTTTCACCGATCCGAAATGACTCAGTAAAGACTTCGTCATGACCGGTCCAACACCCGGGATCGCGTCCAATTGGCTGGTCAATGATTGTGCATTTCGCCTTTTTCTGTGGTGACCGATTGCGGCACGATGCGCTTCGTCTCGCACACGCTGAAGTAAGTGGAGTGCATGACTATTGCGGGCAAAAATTATGGGATCAACTTGATCAACCACCCATACTTCTTCAAGTCGCTTTGCCAGACCAACAACCGGGACTGAAACTCCCGAATCGCGCAGCGCCCGTACCGCCGCTTTGACTTGTCCTGCAGCGCCGTCAATAACTAAGAGCGAAGGTTGATAGGCAAAGCGTGAACTCTCGGAATCTGGGGTCTCTCTAAATCGGCGACGAACGACTTCGTAGACAGATGAAAGATCGTCCTTTCGCTCGCCCTTAATGATGAACTTGCGATATTCAGACTTTTTTGGGAGACCATCCTCGAAAACAACTAACGAACCGACAGTTTCAACGCCCGCTAATGTTGAAATGTCAATGCATTCAATTCGCAATGGGGGTTCAGCAAGTTCAAGCACTTCCTGGAGGTCATTGAGAGCCTGAGTTCTCACCGTAATGTCGGCGCTTTTTTCCAATCGTGCTTTGGTGAGCGATCTTTCAGCGTTCTCAGCAGCCGTGGTCATGAGGGAGCGCTTGTCACCACGTCGTGGGATTCGCAGGTCAACTTTTGATCCCCGCTCCCCTGACAACCAAGCCGTTAACGCGGTCTCATTTGAAGGAAGGTGCGAGAGCAGAACTTCTTTTGGGATTCCATCGGTTGCGATATCGGAGTACACGCGGGTGAGAATGCGTTCAACATATCCAGATTCGCCGAGTTCCTCCGATCTTTCAACAACAAAGAATCTCTCACCTGTTATTCGACCCACTCGAACGTGGATTACTTGAACTCCCACATGCAACTCGTCAAAAGAAAAAGCAAGTAGATCTGCATCGGTCGAGTCCTCAAAGACAACTGAGTTCCGCTCAAGCACTTTTTCAAGCGCCAGCAAGCGATCTCGCCACTTCGCAGCTTCTTCGAAATCCTCTCGCAGTGCCGCTGCCTTCATTTGATCGGTGATTTGATCAACGAACTCACGAGTCTGTCCACTGAGAAACCGAATTAACTGTTGAACCAGTACGCCGTAGTCCTGATATGAAATTCGTCCCACACACGGTGCACTGCATTTATCTATATAGCCCAATAGGCACGCGCGTCCACTGCTCTTCGCTTGGTTGAAAACACCGTTGCGGCAGGAACGAACCGGAAAAACTCGGACTAATTCTTCAAGCGTCGCTTTAATTGCCCACACTTGGGTGTAAGGACCAAAATAGCGCGTGCCTTTTCGCTTCGCTTCCCGAACAACGGCTACACGTGGATACTCTTCACTTATTGTGATGGCTAAATAAGGATAGGTTTTGTCGTCACGAAAGCGAACATTGAATCTTGGGGAGTACTCCTTAATCCACGAGTACTCGAGGACAAGGGCCTCAACTTCATTGCCAACGGTCAGCCAATCAACACTTGCCGCAGTTGTGAGCATTTTTTGGGTACGCGAGTGAAGCGCGCTAAAGTCTTGAAAATACGAATTCAGGCGCGAGCGGAGATTGTTCGCCTTGCCAACGTACACAACCCGACCCTCGGGATCACGGAAGCGGTATACGCCGGGATTCGTTGGAATAGTTCCCGTCGCGGGTCGGTAGCTTGAGGGGTCTGACATTAAGGTCGGTTCGACTTAGCCAAAACTGACATCGTTTCCGCTAACGGTCACAGACGCCGCGGCCAGCCCTTCGGTGGCCGGTCCTTGAATGACTGAGCCGTCAATACCCGAAAAAATGGATCCGTGACAGGGGCAAAAAATTTGATTATCGGAGACATTGTTGACTTTGCAACCTTGATGGGGACAGATCGACGTGAAAGCCTTAACTGCCTCTGCGGTTGGTTGGGTGAGCACGACCGGAGGTTCGCTCACGACTACACCACCTCCGACCGGAATGTCAGCAAGTGTGATCGACTCCGCGGACATGGAGGCGGTTTCACTCGCACAGGCGCTAACACCTACGCCGGTCACGGCCAACGCTCCCGTTACAGCACCTGCT
This sequence comes from Actinobacteria bacterium UBA7422, assembly GCA_002469525.1. Classification (GTDB taxonomy): domain Bacteria; phylum Actinomycetota; class Actinomycetes; order S36-B12; family S36-B12; genus UBA4592. The sequence goes on along the minus strand of DKME01000110.1, from coordinate 81,907 downwards.
TTTAGCACGTCACGTCTTTTCATTTTCGCCCCCTAGCTTGTGAGTTTCATGTTTTTAAGGAATCTGCCGGTATGGCTTAATTTCACGGCAGCGATGTCTTTGGGTGTTCCCTGGGCCACGACCTGTCCACCTCCGGATCCTCCTTCGGGACCCATGTCAATGATCCAATCAGCCGATTTAATCACATCAAGATTGTGTTCGATCACAATGACACTATTGCCCTTGTCGACCAAACTTTGAAGAACCAGCAGTAGTTTCCTAATGTCTTCGAAGTGCAGCCCCGTAGTTGGTTCATCCAAGATATAAATGGTCCTCCCGGTTGACCGTTTCTGCAACTCGGCGGAGAGTTTCACACGCTGGGCTTCACCACCTGAAAGGGTCGGAGCCGATTGACCCATGCGAACGTAACCCAATCCAACTTCAACCAACGTCTTCAAGTGACGGGAAATAGGTGGGATTGCCGCAAAAAACTCACTTGCTTCTTCGATCGGCATGTTGAGCACTTCTGCAATTGTTTTGCCCTTGTAGTGAACTTCAAGGGTTTCCCTGTTGTATCGCGCACCATGACAGACCTCACAGGGAACATAGACGTCTGGCAAAAAGTTCATTTCAATTTTTAGTGTCCCGTCACCACTGCACGACTCACAGCGTCCACCTTTGACATTGAAACTAAAGCGACCCGGTTGATACCCACGAATCTTCGCCTCTTGGGTTTCGGCGAAGAGTTTTCGAATATGGTCAAAGACACCCGTGTACGTCGCTGGGTTACTGCGTGGTGTTCGGCCAATTGGGCCTTGGTCAACATGCACGACCTTGTCTACTTGGTCAAGACCCGTTACTTTCGTGTGTTTACCTGGGACAACGGATGCGCCATTGAGTTCACGAGCGAGTGAATTCAGCAGAACGTCATTCACCAATGTGGATTTACCTGATCCACTCACCCCGCTGACCACACACAGATTTCCTAAAGGGAAATCGACGTCGACATTTTTCAAGTTGTGCTCTTTCGCACCACGAACACCTATCCAGCCACGCTCCTGTCCACGGCGCAGTTCGGGCATGGCAATGCTTCGTGCTCCTGAGATGTAAGCGCCGGTTATCGACTTCTTGGACTTAACGAGATCCGCCAATTTCCCGCTCACAACGACTTCACCACCGTGCTCACCCGCACCTGGACCAATGTCCACGATCCAGTCGGCCATACGGATTGTGTCTTCGTCGTGTTCCACAACGATCAACGTGTTCCCTAGATCGCGCAGTCGGACGAGGGTTTCGATTAGCCGCTCATTGTCTCGTTGGTGCAAGCCAATACTGGGTTCGTCGAGTACGTACAGGACACCTGTGAGACCCGATCCAATTTGGGTTGCGAGCCGAATTCGCTGGGCTTCACCACCCGCGAGGGTCCCGGCTGCCCGATCAAGTGAGAGATAATGCAATCCCACGTCGACCAAAAATTGCAGTCTTTCATTTACTTCCTTGAGAACCCTCGCAGCAATTGCTTCGTCACGCTGGGAAAGCTTCAGCGTTGCAAGCAAGTCCCGCGCGCTGCTGATAGGCAACGCCGCAATTGCAGCAATCGAGTGATCCGAGACAGTAACGGCTAGAGTCAATGGTTTGAGACGGCTGCCTTGACACGACACACAAGGAACCTCGCGCATGAAGCCCTCAAAACGTTCACGCGAGGAATCAGTGTCCGCTTCTGCGTGTCGCCGAGCGATGAAATTCACAACCCCCTCGTAGGTTGTGTAATACGAGCGTTGACGCCCGTATCGGTTTTTGAACTTGACGTGGAGTTCAGCATCGGTTCCATAAAGAATCGCTTTTCGATGTTTAGCACTCAGCGAAGACCATGGAGCATCCATGTCTATTCCGGTTTCTTCTGAGAGTGCCTCGAGCAACCTCTTGAAATACTCACTCACCGTTCCTCGGGACCACGGCGCAATTGCGCCTTCATTCAGGGTTGCAGCGGGGTCTGGTACCACTAGTTCTTCGTCGACCGCACGAGTTACCCCCAACCCGGAACAGTCCGGGCAGGCCCCAAATGGTGAGTTGAACGAAAAAGAACGAGGCTCTAATTCTTCGAAGGAAAGGCCGTCGCGCAGGCAGGCGAGGTGCTCACTCAAAGTTAGTTCCCGATCTGGGTCATTTTCCGGCTTCTCAACAAAATCTAAAGTCACATTTCCATGACCTAGCGACAGTGCCGTTTCTACTGAATCGGTCATTCGTTGGCGGGACTCCGTGTTCACACTTAATCGATCAACCACAACTTCAATCGTGTGCTTCTCCTGTTTCTTAAGTGCAGGGACACTATCCAAAGCATAAATCTCGCCGTCTACCCTGACCCGCGAGTAACCGTCAGACTGAAGCTGCTTGAACACTTCGAGATATTCACCCTTGCGCTCGCGCACCAGCGGTGCCAATACTTGAAATTTCGTTTTCACGGGCAGTTCCAAAATCTGGTCCACAATTTGCTGGGGAGTTTGCTTAGCTATCGGGTCACCGCACAAAGGACAGTGTGGTTTACCGATTCTTGCGTACAGCAATCGCAGGTAGTCGTAGATTTCTGTGATCGTCCCCACGGTCGAACGCGGATTTCGAGAAGTAGATTTCTGGTCAATCGACACGGCGGGTGAAAGGCCTTCAATAAAGTCCACGTCTGGCTTGTCCATCTGTCCCAGGAACTGCCGGGCATAAGCCGAGAGGCTTTCAACGTATCTGCGCTGTCCTTCGGCAAAAATCGTGTCGAAGGCAAGGCTGGACTTGCCCGAGCCCGAGAGGCCCGTAAAAACAATCAGTGAATCGCGCGGAAGATCAACGGAAATGTTCTTGAGATTATGCTCGCGAGCGCCTCGAATAACTAACTTTTCCACACAAGCTCTTCCCTGTAATCTTATTGAGCCCTTAGCCTATTCGACTCACCCGAAAATGCCTTCTTAGGTGGATTGACATGGACGGCTATAGTCGAAACATGTATAACGGAAATACACAAGTTGACGGCCCGGCCCACGTACGGGAACTCACGAATTTGACCATTAGCAAAATCAGTGTTGGACCTTTTAACAACAACTCCTATTTGTTGAGGTGTTCTTCGACCGGTACCGAAATACTCATTGATGCCGCGGCAGAGCCAGATCGCCTGCTCACCCTCGTGGGGCCCGGTGGCTTGAACGCAATTCTCACGACTCACGGGCACCCAGACCACTGGAATGCGCTCGCGGAAGTCGTTGCGGCTACGGGAGCCACCACCTACGCCCCGAGCCAGGATGCCGACTCAATTGCTGTGCCAACCGATCATGAGCTTTTCCCCAACTCCACGGTGACATTTGGTGACATCACTTTGACGGTGCTCACAACCGGAGGCCACACACCTGGAGCCAGCATGTATTTGTACGACGATCCTTTTGGTCATGGACACCTATTTTCTGGTGATTGCCTTTTCCCAGGTGGTGTAGGGAAAACAAATAATCCGGAAGATTTCACGACCTTGTTTAATGGAGTTAAGTCACTCATTTTTGACTCTCTCCCAGACACGACCTGGGTATATCCAGGCCACGGATTTGACACTAACGTGGGCGAAGAACGCGACTTCCTTGACGACTGGCGAGCACGAGGCTGGTAATTGCATAAGCGCAATCCCGATCAAACTGTTGAGCCCTTGTCGTCCGGATCGGCATCTGTCACTCGACCGGCATGACCCTGTGCGGTTGGATCAATTTTAAGTTTGACCCACGAAGCGACGAATACGGCGATTAGCACTACCCCAATAAATATGAGGCTGACGTTCGTTGAAATTTTCGGGATTGAGTCGTTGACTTCGTGAAAGTAGGTCAAAAACAATTTGACGCCGATGAAGATCAAAATCACTGATAATCCAAGTGATAGGTAAATCAACTTGTCTAAGAGCCCCCGCAGCAGGAAATAGAGTGCACGCAATCCAAGTAGCGCGAAGGCGTTCACAGTGAAAACTAGGTAGGGCTCTTGGGTGACCCCGAATGTCGCGGGAATTGAATCCAGCGCAAACAGCAGATCAGTTGTTCCGATCGCGAACATAACAAGTAGCAGCGGCGTGGCAACTCGTAATCCATTTTCTTTGATAAACAGCGAAGTCCCGTGGTAGCCGTCTGAGAATCTGTAACGCTTGCGGGCCAGTCGAACTAATAAGTTGTCTTGGGGGTCTGGGTCTTCATTGCGATGTCGCATCAGTTGGACACCGGTCCACACCAGAATTCCACCAAAAATCACAAATGTAAATGAGAAGTACGCCAACGCGCTGGCACCAATAGCGATAAATATTCCCCGAAGCACGATTGCTAGTGCTACCCCCACCAAGAGGACACGCTGGTGCAGATTAAACGGCACAGCAAACTGGGTGAGAATAATGATAAATACGAATAAGTTATCTACGCTCAAAGATTTTTCGACCAAGTACGCTGCGAAATATTCCGTCCCATACTGGGACCCCTGCCAAATGTAAATAAAGATGCCAAATGCAATAGCGATTCCCACATAAAATATGGACGCCCAGAGCGCTTCCCTAAATTTGACTTCATGTGGCTTTCGCGTTATCGCGAGAAAGTCAGCCGCTATGAGCAATGCGATTCCTAGGATCGTGACGAGCCATAAACCAATTGATGTGTCCATGAACTAGTGGGCTTCCGCTGATTGCATGCCACGCAGTTCTTTTTTGAGATCCGAGATTTCGTCTCGTAGACGAGCGGCTAGTTCGAATTGCAATTCGCCTGCAGCAGCGCGCATTTGCTCGCTGAGCTCCTCGATTAGGACCACGAGGTCTCCACTAGGCGTGTGTCTGCGTATCTGTGATTTCTCGGCCGTAATCAATTTGGCCGTATCTTCCTCCTCACGGGAAAGCATGTCCGTGATATCCGCGATCTTCTTTCGAAGGGGTTGCGGGTCAACACCCATCTTCTTGTTATAAGCCACCTGTTTTGCACGGCGACGGTTGGTCTCGTCAATCGCCTTAGCCATTGACGGCGTGATCTTGTCGGCATACATGTGTACTTGACCATTGACGTTACGTGCCGCGCGACCAATCGTTTGGATAAGCGAGGTTCCCGATCGAAGAAACCCTTCTTTGTCTGCATCCAAGATTGCAACCAGTGAAACTTCTGGCAAGTCGAGACCCTCACGCAGGAGGTTGATTCCGACGAGGACGTCAAATACTCCCAAGCGCAGTTCACGAAGTAGTTCAACCCGACGAAGCGTGTCGACTTCCGAGTGTAAGTACTGAACTTTGATCCCGTGTTCGGCAAGGTAGTTTGTGAGATCTTCTGACATCCGTTTTGTGAGCGTTGTGACCAATACCCGCTCATGCTTGTCAACGCGGATTCGGATCTCGTGCATCAGGTCGTCGACTTGTCCCTGGGTGGGTTTGATCACAACTTCGGGATCTACCAGCCCGGTGGGTCGAATCACCTGCTCGACTACATCGCCTTGCACAGCGGTGAGTTCATAGGGTCCCGGAGTCGCTGAGAGGTAGATCGCCTGACCGATCCGTTCTTCGAACTCTTTCCAACGCAGCGGCCTATTATCCATTGCGCTTGGCAGCCGGAATCCGTGCTCAACCAATGTTCGTTTTCGGCTTGCATCGCCTTCGAACATTGCACCGATCTGCGGAACGCTGACGTGAGACTCGTCGATTACGAGAAGGTAATCTTCAGGGAAATAGTCAATTAAGCAGTTAGGTGCACTCCCTGGTTCACGACCGTCGATGAACCTGCTGTAATTCTCAATCCCGGAGCAGAACCCCACCTGTTGCATCATTTCGATGTCAAATGTTGTTCGCATCTTGATGCGTTGAGCTTCAAGTAGTTTGCCCTGTTTCTCAAACTCCGCTACGCGCTGCGCCAATTCAATTTCAATCTCACCGATTGCTCGGGTCATGCGTTCTGGTCCCGCAACGTAGTGCGTCGCTGGGAAAATGTACATCTCTGAGTCTTCGGTAATTATTTCCCCTGTGACCGGGTGCAGGGTCATCATGCGTTCAATTTCGTCGCCGAACATTTCAATGCGAACGGGGTGTTCTTCATAGACTGGAAATACTTCGACGGTGTCCCCACGGACCCTAAACGTCCCTCGAGTAAAAGCAATGTCATTGCGCGTATATTGAATAGCCACGAGCCCACGTAGCAACTTATCGCGCGAATACTCTTCACCCACACGCAATCGAATCATGCGATCCACATATTCCTGTGGGGTTCCAAGTCCGTAGATCGCAGAAACCGTCGCAACAACTAAAACATCCCTGCGGGTCAACAAACTATTTGTCGCCGAATGGCGGAGCCGCTCAACTTCCTCATTAACCGTGGAGTCCTTCTCAATAAAGGTGTCAGACTGCGGAACGTAGGCTTCCGGCTGGTAATAGTCGTAGTAGGAAACAAAATACTCAACCGCGTTATTTGGCAAAAGTTCCCGGAACTCTGTAGCGAGCTGCGCCGCAAGGGTCTTATTGGGCGCCATAACCAAAGTCGGACGTTGCAATTTCTCAACTAACCAAGCCGTCGTGGCGCTTTTACCCGTGCCCGTTGCACCCAGTAATACTGAATTTTTCTCACCCGCCAAGATTCGCTTCGCAAGCTCGTCAATTGCCGCAGGCTGATCACCTGCCGGCCGGAATGGCGAAATCACCTCAAATGGCGCAACGGTTCGAGTCAGATCTGTTACGGGCCTGGTCACTCCCTAACCCTATGTGCTCGCTGCTCGATCTCTTTCCATACGAATTCACACGCGATCACGAAGTCTGCATGCGAACTCGAGTTCTCAATTACCCAAGTGCCCGACTGATTTCGAAATTCCCGTGAGGCTTGATTGCGAATCCTTTCCTCCGCCTGTTCCGCACTCATACCGCGGCTAGCAACTAGCCTTTCTACTTGAGTGCGCGGGTCAACGTCGATCACGACCACTGCGTCACAGATATCCTCTGAACCGGTTTCAACCAAAAGCGGCATGTCATATACAACAATTGCACGGGGGTCACTCTTACTAATTATTTCGAGTGCTTTCGCTCGAATCTTCGGGTGCATGATCGCGTTAAGTGTGGCCAGTGAATCAGGATCGCTAAATACAATTGATGCAAGTGCCGCGCGATCAAGAGAACCAGTCGAATCTACCAATGCCGAACCAAAGGACTCGGTGATTTCATCGAGCACTTCTGAGCCAGTTGCCGTAAGCGCACGTGAGATTTGATCAGCGTCTATGACAACGGCGCCGTGCTGTGAAAAGCACGACGCCGCTGTTGACTTACCCGAACCAATACCGCCGGTCAGACCGACAACAAAAGGCATGTGGTGAGCCACAAAATTACTCTGTGGTGAGCTTGTCCCGAAGGGCCTGGAGTGAGGAGTCGTCAGCGAGTGTGCCTTCACTGGTGGCTGATTCGGATGAATATGCACTCGCATCACCCGACTCAACAGCCGCAGCTTGATCAGCTTCCTTTGCCTCGGTCATCTGTTTACGGTGAGCTTCCCAACGTGCATGGGCCTCTGCGTATTCACGCTCCCATTCGGTGCGCTGCTCTTCGAAGCCGCCTTTCCACTCACCTGTTTCAGGATCGAATCCTTCTGGCCCGGTGTAGTTGCCAGCCTCGTCGAATGCCGGTGCCATGCCATATAGGTATGGGTCAAACTCCTCAACCGCCTGAGAGTCTGAAGAATCATTCGCCTGCTTGAGGGACAGTGAGATCCGACGACGTTCAAGGTCAATATCAATTACCCTGACAAAGATGTCGTCGTTGACCTGAACGATCTGTTCTGGCATTTCAATATGACGCTCGGCCAATTCAGAGATGTGAACGAGTCCTTCGATTCCTTCATCGACACGCACGAATGCTCCAAATGGAACCAACTTGGTGACCTTGCCTGGCACAACTTGGTTGATCCCGTGCGTGCGTGCAAAGTGCTGCCATGGGTCTTCTTTGGTGGACTTGAGGGACAGCGACACGCGCTCGCGGTCCATGTCAACTTCGAGAACCTCAACGGTGACTTCGTCGCCGACCTGCACGACTTCGGAGGGGTGATCAATGTGCTTCCACGACAGTTCAGACACGTGGACGAGACCATCGACGCCGCCGAGATCGACGAATGCACCGAAGTTCACAATGCTTGACACAACACCATTGCGTATCTGACCGCGCTGCAGTTGGTTCAGGAAGGTTTGTCGCACCTGGCTTTGGGTTTTTTCCAAGTAGGAACGACGGGAAAGAACCACGTTATTTCGATTCTTATCAAGTTCGATGATCTTGGCTTCAAGCGTCTTACCGATGTATGGCTGAAGGTCACGAACGCGACGCATTTCAACCAATGATGCTGGCAAGAAGCCACGCAAACCGATATCGACGATCAGGCCTCCCTTGACAACCTCAATAACGAGTCCTTCAACGACACCATCTTCTTCTTTGATTTTTTCGATCGTGCCCCATGCGCGTTCGTACTGGGCGCGCTTCTTGGACAAAATTAGTCGACCTTCTTTATCCTCTTTCGTGAGAACTAGTGCTTCCACACTGTCACCGACGGTCACCACTTCACTGGGGTCAACGTCGTGCTTGATGGAAAGTTCGCGGGAAGGGATAACTCCCTCCGTTTTGTAGCCGATGTCAAGGAGAACTTCGTCTCGATCGACTTTGACGACAATGCCTTCGACGAGGTCACCGTCATTGAAGTACTTGATTGTTGCGTCAATTGCAGCGAGGAAATCCTCGGCGGTGCCAATGTCGTTAATGGCAATTTGGGGCGGTGTTGAAGTTGATGTAGGAATAGTCATGGAGGAAATGGCTCCGGTGGATAGATGTTATGGATGCTGACTCGCACTTTTTATGGGGATTCTAGGTCTGATCCTCGATTGAATGAGCGACCCAAGCGTAACGGTTAACCTATGCTCAGTGGGCGGCGGTATCCCAATTCAGACCGGTACCCACATTCACGTCAAGGGGCACAAGTAGTTGTGCCGCAGATCCCATTTCGGTTCGGACAAGGTCGGTTACTGCATCGCGCTCCCCCTCTGCAATTTCCAGCACGAGTTCGTCGTGAACTTGGAGCAGCAGCCGCGATTGAAAATGGGACTCTCGAAGAGCCGTATCCACTTTCAGCATGGCAATCTTCACAATGTCGGCGGCACTGCCCTGAATGGGAGCATTGAGGGCCATCCGCTCGGCAATCTCTCGGCGCTGACGGTTCTCGCTCGCCAGATCCGGCAGTTTGCGCCTGCGTCCATACATGGTCTCGGTGTAGAGCTTTCCCCGTGCAACGTCAACCACCTGCGCCAAATAATTTCTAATCCCCCCGAATCTTCTGAAATAGTCGTCCATCATGATCCGTGCGTCTTCGGTTGAAATATCAAGTTGAGCGGCCAATCCGTATGGGGAAAGTCCGTAGGCAAGTCCGTAGGACATTGCCTTAATCTGCCTTCGCATGTCCGGTGTCACTTCGCTGACATTGAACACCGTTCGCGCCACAGTGTCGTGCAGATCCTCACCAGAATTGAATGCTTCAATGAGTGCTTCGTCCTGTGAGAGGTGCGCCATGATCCGGAGTTCAATTTGGCTGTAGTCCGCGGTCAATAGACATTCAAACCCCTCACCGACAACAAATGCCGCCCGAATTCGCCGCCCAGCTTCTGTCCGGACTGGAATATTTTGTAAGTTCGGATCCATCGAAGACAACCGACCGGTAGCAGCGACAGTTTGTCGAAATGTTGTGTGAATCCGACCGTGTGCATCCACCAGGGGAATCAAGCCGTCAACCGTTTGCCTTAGTTTGGATTCCTCACGCCAACTCAGTAAATGTTGAAGTAGCGGATCCTTTGTTTGGGAATACAGATTCGCAAGAGCTTCAGCATCTGTGGTGAACCCAGTTTTAATCTTCTTGGTCTTGGGAAGACCTCGATCAGCGAAGAGGACCTCCTGAAGTTGTTTGGGTGAGGCCAAATTGAATTGATGTCCGACCAATTCGAAACTTGCCGACTCGGCAGCGCGAATTGATACACCGAATTCTTCGGAGAGGGACGCTAAAGCGTTCGAGTCAACCGCGATACCCACGTGCTCCATTTGAGCGAGAGCAATTTCGGTCGGGATCTCCATATTGTGCAGAAGGTCGGTGAGGTCGAGTCGTTCAAGTGTGAGCGTGAGCGCACTTCCCAAATCCCAAATAAGAGTGGCCGATTGAACCAGACTCGCTGACTCGTCAGTCTCTGAGAACATTGAGAGCTGGTCTTCTGGTGCATCTATGCTTGCGCCCAACTCCCTTTGAACTAGGTCCGCCAATTCATAGGATCGCTGCCCTGGGTCAACCAGGTACCCGGCCAAAGCAGTGTCCATGGCAATCGTCACAGCAGAAATATCTATTCCCGAGGTCGCCAAAGCCCATAAGAACCACTTGCCGTCATGGACAGTTTTCTCGCTTTCACACGTAGCCAACCACTGTACGCACTCGCGTTCGTGCGAAACCGATATTTCTGGCACAACATATATTGAATCTGCAGTACACACTGCCAGTGAACTAATGCGCCCAGACCCTTGAGCGAACTCTCCTTCAATTGCAATTGCGATGGGGCCTTTGATCGCTTGCAGCTCCGCAAGGCTGGCATTTAAGAACACGGATCGGTCAATTACCTGCTGTTCTTCGCGTTCACTTGCAGCTTCACTGGCAAGCCCTTCAGCCTCGATCGCGCCGGGCAACTTGCTGACCCGCCCGCGAAGAGCCGAAAACTGCAACGTGTCGAAAAGTTGAAACACGTCCGCCAACGAAAAGGCCTCTCTCCCCAGCTGGTCAACGACTAAGTCAAGGGGCACATCACGTTCTAACTCTGTGATACGTCGGTTAAGAAGTACCTGGGCCAAGTTTTCGCGCAAGGAATCACCGACCTTGCCCCTCACTGAATCTGCGGCCGCGACCAAGGCGCTCAGACTGCCGTACTCGTTGATCCACTTCTGTGCAGTCTTCTCGCCGACCCCAGGGATCCCGGGCAAGTTGTCACTTGGGTCACCCCGCAGGGCCGCGAAGTCGGGGTACTGCACCGGTGAAAGCTTGTATTTTTCCTCAATAGCCTCAACGGTCATGACCGCTAGGTCAGAAACTCCCTTTTTTGGATAGAGCACCGTCACCGATGCCGACACCAATGCAAATGAGTCACGATCTCCCGACACGATTTCAGTGGCGAACCCCGCCTCGCTGGCTTGGGTTGCAAGTGTGGCAATGAGGTCGTCGGCTTCGTAGCCTTCTTTCTCAAGCCGCATGATCGACATTGAGTCCAAAACTTCCTTTATTAGGTCGACCTGACCTTTGAACTCTTCTGGGGACTTCGACCGGGTTGCTTTGTATTCGGGAAATATTTCAGTTCGAAAACTTTTACGTGACACATCAAAGGCGACGGCGATATGAGTGGGGTCGTATTGCTTTATCAGATTGATCAACATGGATGTGAATCCGTACACAGCATTTGTGGGTTGACCCGTGCTGGTCGTAAAGTTTTCCGGCGGCAAAGCGAAAAAAGCTCGGTAAGCCATCGAGTGTCCATCGATAAGTAATAATCGATTTTGCGCCACAAACCGATACTAGTTGCCCACCTGCACCGTAGGCTTTCGCACTATGTCGAACTCTTTGGAACACGGAATAACCGATGTCACAGCCGAAGTCACCCAAACCGCCATGGGGGCGCTCGGTGAGCGGATGGGAATCAAGTTAACACGGGCGACCGTCGATTCAGAAGGCCGAGCTTCCATTAGCGCCACGATGCCCGTGGAAGGAAACACTCAGCCCTACGGCCTGTTGCACGGCGGGGCTAGCGCGGTACTGGCCGAAACCCTTGGATCCGTCGCCGCGGCAATAACGGCGTACCACCAGATGGGCGAGGGTGTGATGGTCGTGGGCATTGATTTGAACTGCACACACCATAAAGCGGCTCGTGACGGGGTAGTCACCGGTGTCGCGCACATGATTGGCACTGGCCGAACCATTATGAGTAGTGAAATTGTGATCACAAATGAACAAGGCGAGCGAGTGTGTACGGCTCGACTAACAGCCCTAGCCCGTACGCCACGGACCTGACCCCCTGAACCGACTTATAGGAAACATTGACGAGTTACAGGGAACACTTACAAATGTGTAACAATCGAAATACTTCTTCAAAAGAGGTACTCAACCGCCTCTAATATCGGTAGGGTTCTCCAGGTTCCATCGCTAATATTTTTGTGCCCGAATTCAACAGTTGAACACCCGAGACCCGGAGGTACGCCCACGTGCTTAGACGCGTTCGACTCGCATTGGGAGTACTTCTCCTCGCAACAATCGCTCTTTTCGTATCAGGCGGCCTCTCGCCAGCCACTGCCGCGGACACCACGATCACGGGAACCCTGTCTACCCCTGGTGGTGAAGCAGTGGTGGGAGTGCTAGTGACCGCCACGGACGCCGACGGCGTACTCACGTCGGGTACCTCGGACGACAAAGGGGTTTTCGTGGTGCCACTGCCCGCCGGCGGCACCTATCTTGTCGAAGTTGACATAACGACCCTCCCCGAGGGAATCACCCTCAATAATGCGGAAGATGCGAGCCGGTCGCTGTTGGTGTTGGGTGGTGAAAAAAGGTTACTCATCGGTCTGTCAGAGGGCGGCGAGTCCGGAATTAGCGAAGTCGAGTCTGGAACTTCGGAACGCGTCATTCAGCTTTTTCTCGACGGAATCCTCTACGGACTGGTCATAGCCCTCGGTGCTGTCGGCATGAACCTGGTATTTGGAACCACCGGTTTGACCAACTTCTCCCAAGGCGAACTCCTCTCACTGGGCGCATTTACCGCGCTAGCCATCAACACGGCGGGTGTGAACATCATCATCGCCGCTCCGATCGCGATCGTTTTTGCGGCATTCGTATACGGCTGGGGCCAAAATCGAATCCTGTGGCGTCCACTGCGACGGCGCAAAACTGGACTGATTGCCGCAATGATTGTCAGTATCGGACTCGCAATCTTCCTGCGCTACACGCTGGTGCTGTTCTTTGGCGGCGCTCCATCAAGTTACAAGCAGTTTGCTGGTCAGCCCGGTATCGAAATTGGGCCGTTCAACACAACTCCCAAGGCGTTGATCTTGGGCCTACTCGCCGTAATAGCTTTAACCGCAACCGTTACGTGGCTGCAGCGTTCGCGGATCGGCAAGGCGACTCGAGCCGTTTCGGACAACCCCGCTCTCGCATCTGCCACCGGGATTGACGTTGAGCGAGTAATTTCTGTGGTCTGGATTGTTGGCGCGGGCCTTGCCGCGTTCGCCGGAATTTATTTGGGACTCACCCAAAATACCGTCTGGAATATGGGTCAGCGGATTCTGCTCGTGCTCTTTGCCGCGGTTATCTTGGGTGGATTGGGAACCATCTATGGCGCAATCGTTGGAGCCATGGTGGTCGGAATCTTTGTCCAATTGACCACCCTGGTTATTCCGACTGAGATGAAAACTGTGGGTGCCTTGTTCCTCATGATCCTGATTTTGATGGTGAGGCCTCAAGGATTACTGGGTCGAAAAGAGAGGGTGGGTTAATCCAAATGGATTTCGTGCAAATATTTTCACTCACCATCACCCAAGCGGTGGGCGTCACCGCCCTCATTTACCTTTTTGCTGCGATCGGCCTTAACGTCCAGTTCGGTTACACGGGGCTGCTCAACTTCGGTCAGGTCGCCTTTGTGGCCGCAGGTGCCTATGCAGTTGGCGTGATCGTTCTTACCTTCGATTTGGGCCTGTGGCTAGCGGTGGTCGTGGGCGTGGTCGTATCGACATTATTGGCCCTTCTACTGGGAATCCCAACCCTTCGATTGCGCGCGGACTATCTAGCAATCGTCACCATCGCGGCAAGTGAGCTACTGCGACTGCTCGTGCGGTCAATCGCGTTCAAGGACGTTTTCGGCGGTGCACAAGGGCTTAATGGCAAACTCGGCCAGGAGTTTCACGACCTTAACCCGCTCCCTGCTGACTTCACCCTTCCTGTTCTCACATGGAGCCGACAAGACCTGTGGGTAGTAATCGTCGGGTGGAGCCTCGCCCTACTGTTCACTTTGCTGGTCTGGGGCCTAGTACGCAGCCCATGGGGCCGAGTGGTTAAGGGAATCCGCGAGGATGAAGACGCCGTTGTGTCATTGGGCAAGAACGTCTTTGTGTATAAAATGCAGGCCCTCATAATTGGTGGTGGCATTGCAGCTTTTGGTGGAATCTTGTGGGCGGTTGCCAAGCAATCGGTCCAACCGGACACATTCCAGCCTGATTTCACGTTCTTCGTCTACACAATCCTCCTCCTGGGAGGAGCAGCGCGCGTATTCGGACCAATCGCGGGGACAATCATTTTCTGGTTCCTCCTTGCCGGATTCGGTGAGCTCCTGAGCTCCTTGATCAATAACGGTTACATCGAGTTCCTCACCCCCACAGATGTTGGCTCGATTCGATTTATGCTGATGGGACTCGGGCTGATGCTGCTCATGATCTTTAGACCACAAGGAATATTCGGAGACCGAAGGGAGTTGGCCCTCGATGCCCGCTAAAACGGACCACATGGCCACAGGACACGCTGCCGCCGTCGAGGCATTGCGTGATGTTCCCCAGGTTCCAGGCGCACCCAAACCCGATCCGGTCGTGATTGCCGATCATGTGAGTCGCCAATTCGGCGGGCTCAAAGCGGTCGACGTGGCTCACGTGGAAATCCAACGAGGCGCGATCACCGCGCTGATCGGGCCCAATGGCGCAGGTAAAACCACTCTGTTCAACCTGTTGACCGGGTTCGACAAGCCAGACACTGGGACTTGGACGTTTAATGACAAGTCCGTTGCCGGCACCGCACCGCACCGACTGGCCCGCATGGGCATGGTGCGCACTTTCCAGCTCACAAAGGCCCTGTCCCGCATGAGCGTTATCGACAACATGCTGCTGGGGGCGCACGGACAGAGCGGTGAGCGGGTGCTCAATGCTCTTGTCCCCTTCACTTGGAGAGGCCAAGAGCGCGCCAATCGGGAGCGCGCCATGGTACTTCTGGAGCGGTTCAATCTTCACGAAAAGATTGACGACTTCGCCGGTTCCCTATCGGGCGGTCAGCGCAAGTTGCTCGAGATGGCACGAGCATTGATGGTCGGCCCAGAAATTGTGATGCTGGACGAACCAATGGCTGGCGTTAACCCTGCTCTGACCCAGAGTCTTTTGGGACATATCAAGAACATCCGTGAAGAGGGCACCACGGTGCTTTTCGTGGAACACGATATGGACATGGTTCATGACATTAGTGACTGGGTAATCGTCATGGCCCAAGGCCAGGTAATAGCTGAGGGGCCGCCGGACGCGGTAATGAAGAACCCTCAGGTCATTGAGGCCTACCTTGGTTCTCGCCACGGATCGGCTCTGACAGACGATGGAACATCCCTTACGGCTGATTCCCAAGGAGGAAACGCATGAACTTCAGCGAACCCAGTGATCTCCCCGAAATAGACAGCCCCGATGGAGCACACGAGTTTGAGTCCGAAATTGACATAAACGCGACCCAGCACTCCCACGCCACCCCTGCAACACCTGCTCAACTGCATGCCGCAGAATCGGTTGATGCTTTGATTAAGGCTGACAAACTAATCGCCGGGTATTTCCCGGGCGTCAATATCCTCAACGACGCCGATCTTTATGCGCACGAGGGTGAGCTCGTAGGAATTATCGGGCCTAACGGAGCGGGTAAGTCGACACTACTCAAAGCACTGTTTGGCCTGGTACGTGTAAATTCAGGTTCGGTCACATTGCGCGACGAGGACATCACAAACTTACGCGCTGACCAGCTGGTGCGTCGTGGTGTTGGTTTCGTTCCGCAAAACAACAATGTTTTCCCGACTCTCACCATTGAAGAAAACATGCAGATGGGCGCCTTTCAGGACCCTAAGTCCTTTCCTGAACGCTTTGACGCCGTCGTTGATTTGTTCCCCACATTGGGCACCCGCCGTAAGCAGCGTGCCGGTTCCCTCTCCGGTGGCGAGCGCCAAATGGTCGCCATGGGGCGCGCTCTCATGATGGCTCCCAGCGTCCTGCTCCTGGATGAGCCGAGTGCGGGACTGAGCCCGGCCCTACAAGATGAAGTATTCATTCGTGTTAAGGAAATCAACGCTACCGGGGTGACCGTGATTATCGTCGAGCAAAATGCCGCTCGGTGCCTGCAAATTGTGGATCGCGGCTATGTTATGGATCAAGGCCAGAACGCCTACACCGGTACAGGATCAGCCCTGGCTAATGATCCTAAGGTCATTGAACTGTATCTGGGGACGCTCGCTAAAGCTTGATAACTGAACACGAGGACTTTGTGGGCTTATCCCGGTTTCGGGGTAAGCCCATTTTTTTTTCGATGCACTGGTGAAAATTCCTGCTGAACAGAACTGTGGCCCCGTACCCAAGGGGTACGGGGCCACAGTCTCTACTGCTAGTGAGTTACCACTTATGGCAATGGGACCACTGCGGTTACTGAGCCGATTTCGCTGAACTCAGTGTTTGAGGAGTATTCGTTGATCGAGATGGTGCCCTCAAGGAGGTCGCCGAATTCGTTGAAGTCAACGCCTCCGGTAACGCCCATGTAGTCGATGTCTGTGCCTGCATCAATCAGAGCAAGACAATCGGCGTACGTGGAGCATGCTTCGCCACCGTTACCGGCTACATCAGGTAGCGCTGCTGCAATCGCAACACCGTCAGCACAACCAGCCTGCTGAGCAGCAAGGGCAATAACCATTGTTGCGTCATATGACTGTGGTCCGTAGCTGTAGTCGGTCAGAGCTGGATCGAATGTCGCCATACGATCGTAGAAAGCAGTTAGATCCTCTGAGCCGGATGGAACGGTACCGACGGTACCCTTCATCGTGTCCTTAGGGAAGTCAGCGAAAGCGGTTGTGGAAAGGTTTCCGTCAACCAGGTAAAGCTGAACGTCAGCTGGGCCAACACCCTGCTTGATCATTTCCTGAACAAGCTTGACAGATTCTTCGAAACCAATGACGGTAACTGCATCTGGTGAGCCGGCCTTGATCTCAGCAACTTCAGCCTCAAATGATGGAGCAGCTGGATCGTAAAGGATGTCACTGGTGACGGTTCCGCCAGCAGCTGTGAAGTCCTTGACCGTTGCAATGGCCAATCCTTCGCCGTATGGATCCTGGCGAGCGATAACGGCCATGCTAGTTACCCCTGCGTCAATTGCCGCAGCGGCAATAACGGCGCCCTGAAGCACGTCAGAAGGTGAGTTACGGAAGTAGAGACCGTTATCTTCGTAGGTGGTCAGTACTGGGGCCGTGTTGGCTGGTGAGAACTGGACAACACCGTTGGAGGTGATCTTGTCAATAACCGTCAATGACACACCGGATGAGGCAGCACCAATGATCGCGTTAACACCCTGAGCGAGCTGCGAGTCAACGGTCTGGCTGGCAATATCTGTGGTCGTGTCTCCGGAGTCACCTTCAATGTAGGTGACTGGGGATCCGAGAACGCCGCCTGCGGCGTCGATCTCTTCAAGAGCCATTTCAACGCCTGCGAACTCGGGTGGGCCGAGGAATGCAAGGTCACCTGTTGCTGGGAGCATTGTTCCCAACACCAAAGAGGGGCTTACACACTCGTCGGTTGCGGTTTCTTCGGCGGTTTCTTCGGCGGTTGCCTCGGCTGAAGTTTCTTCAGTGGTTGCACTGGCGGTGGTATCGTCACTGTCACTGCTACAAGCAGCCAGAGCAAGCGATGCCGCACCCAGAACAGCCACGGTCTTTAGGGCCATAGTGCGCTTCATGCATTCTCCTTGATTAAAGGCAGTGAAGGCGTCTGCCCCCACCGTTTCCAAAGCTCAGTTGCCTGAGCCAGTGCACCACTGTAGGGCCATGTCCTACCGAAATCCAAGTCCTGGGGCATGAATTGACCACTTCGTAATCGGAATGTGACCTCTGTAATGGCTCCGTACCCCATTACACGGTTGTTTCAGACATTTTTACTCCTGGGAAACAATGACTTTGGTCGCCGCTTCTGCGATGGTGAGTCGATTGTCCATAGCTGCCCTGCGCAGAAATGCAAATGCTTCTTCCTCGGACATACCCGAACCACGAAGTACCTGCTTCGCACGCTCAACCACCTCTGATGCGTGGTTGCGCGAGCGCAGCAGTGTGATTTCAGCGTTAAGAGTTGTCAATTCACGCCAGCGAACGTGCGCGAGCATGATGGCCGCGCGCACCTCAGCCCCGGTAAAGGGTTTCACCAGGTATCCAAAAATTCCCACCGAAGCGGCATTGGCGACAAGATCTGGGTGCGAATAGGCACTAAGCAACACTACCGGTGCGATTTCGGCTGAAGTTATTTCAGCCGCTGCGCTAATCCCGTCCCGTACCGGCATCGTAATATCCATCAGGATTACATCGGGTTTAGTGCTTCGAGCAAGGTCTACGGCCAATTGGCCGTTTGCAACCGCACCTACGACTTCCATTCCCAACTCGATCAGGGTTTCGGCCAAATCAAGTCGAATTAAAGTTTCATCTTCTGCGATAAGGACTCGCAAAGGCGCTTGATCCGGTGCCAACTCGCTCACCTGTGGGATCTGCATGGGGTAAGGCTAGAACCTATCCGTTCATCGGTATGGTTATGCCCCCTAGCCCCGGTATCCCAACCGGTAGAGGAAGCGGTCTCAAACACCGTCCAGTGTCGGTTCGAATCCGACCCGGGGCACATACTTGACGCGTGATCTTGCGAAAATTCATTTTAGGTGCATCACTTGTTGCCGTTGTCGGCTTGACCGGATGTTCCCAAGATTCCACGTCACCCGAAACAACTGCATCGGGCAATCAATTTGAAGTATCAAATCCCGATGATCCACTTTTGGACGACGGCTCAGGCAACGAACTTGTCGTGGGAAGCGACCTGGCATTGCCCTCCGATTGGCCCGCGGGAGTACCAACTCCCACAGGAACCCTTATTGCGGTGTCAATAATTGATGACCGAACAGCAGTCGCCACGTGGTCGGTAACCGGAGATGTATTCGAAGTCCAGCAGGATTTCCTTGGGGAATTTGATACAAGTTTCGAGGTCGGACCACTCGCAGACTTGTCATCGGAGACAATCAAGGTGTTCGGGGCAATTGGCAACGGGTTTGACATCACAATCAGTGCGACACTGGGTGAGCAAAGCACTGCTCCGGGTGAAATCACGCTACTGGTAAACCCAAGTATTTAACCCGCTGCAGTAGTTGACTTAACAGAACGAGAGACCGCACCAAGGACACCATGTACAAATGATCCGGATTCATCGGTGGACAGGCTTTGCGCGAGTTCGACTGCTTGACTCACGACAACGGCGTGTGGAACTTCTGACATAAACAACAACTCTGCAACTGAGAGCCGAAGGATCGAACGATCGACGTCTGGCATGCGATCAAGGGTCCAACCCTGCGAATGTGCCGCAATTTCTGCGTCAATCTGCGCGTGATGCAATGCCACCGCGTTTACGAGTTCAATTGCATAAGGGTTCAAATCGGGATCACCGTCGCTCTCACGACGCCGGGTGTGCTCCCCCAGGATCATCGGGATTGGTACCTCTTTTGACTCTGCTTCAAAAATGATGTCCAAAGCGCGTTTGCGGGCTTTCCCACGAGCGGACACTAGTCGTTCACGCGACCAAGATATGAGCCGTCGCGGGTATCAACTTTGACCTTCGTATTGGAGTCAATGAACAGTGGCACCTGAATTTCTGCACCTGTCTCCAGCGTTGCTGGCTTGGTGCCGCCACTTGAACGATCACCTTGAAGGCCTGGCTCGGTGTAAGTGAGCATGATTTCAACAGAGGCAGGGAGGTCAACGATAATTGGGTTTCCTTCATGGATGGCAACCTGCGCATTTTGGTTCTCAAGGAGGTATTTGGAACTCTCACCAACAATCATGTCAGGGACGGGAATCTGTTCGTAGGATTCGTTATCCATGAAAACCCAACTGTCACCGTCGCGGTAGAGGTACTGCATGTCGCGACGGTCCACCGAGGCTGTCTCAACTTTAACGCCAGCGTTGAATGTGCGGTCGATCACCTTGCCGCTCAGCACGTTCTTCAACTTGCTACGGACAAACGCACCACCCTTGCCCGGTTTCACGTGCTGGAAGTCAATTACCGTCCACAGTTGTCCATCAATGCTGAGGACCATTCCATTTTTTAAATCATTGCTGGTTGCCACCAAGGAGCCCTATCTCTGCTGTGAACGTGTTGGCGGTGACTCGTGTAGTCGCCGGGCTTTGAATTACGCCTTGGCCAACAATAGTCGCGAGATCGCGTTCAGTGCTAATAGGTAGGAGTCCACTCCAAAACCTGCAATCACTCCCGTGGCCATGGGTGTCACGACCGAATGGTGTCGAAATTGCTCGCGCGCACCGGGGTTACTCACATGCACCTCAAGTAGTGGAGCGGTAAGCATGGCGCAGGCATCCGCGATCGCGTAGGAATAATGCGTGAATGCTGCCGGGTTGAATATCACCGGGGTGCCGGTGTCGGCCGCTTCATGTAACCAGCCAATGATTTCGCCCTCACTATTGCTTTGACGAATATCAACTTCCAGCCCGAGTCCAGCAGCTTCGCTCGTGACTCCTGCCACCAAATCCAAATAGCTCACGTTCCCGTAAATCTCAGGTTCGCGGGTGCCAAGCCTGTTCAGGTTGGGACCGTTGAGGATCAAGACTCTGTGC
The DNA here is from genome assembly GCA_002469525.1 of Actinobacteria bacterium UBA7422. Taxonomy (GTDB): domain Bacteria; phylum Actinomycetota; class Actinomycetes; order S36-B12; family S36-B12; genus UBA4592. The sequence continues at coordinate 61,225 of DKME01000110.1, read as the reverse complement.
ACCATGGCACAACCTTAGCGAGTGGCCTCCTCACTCCCTAGGAAGATATGTTGCTATAAGCCGAAAAAAGCAGAGCAGGATCCGGTCCCTCCATGATTGCCGGTTTTCCAACGCCGTCTAGAACCACGAAACGCAACAGGTCTCCGCGAGTTTTCTTGTCAACTTTCATTGACGACAAAAGGGATTCCCAGCGACCGGCAGGGTAGGTCGTTGGTAAGCCAATGACTTCTAGTACGTCTCGATGAACTTGCAGGTCAGCGTCACTGAGCCTCCCGGCGATATTAGCCAGTTCTGCAACAAACATGATCCCAACGGAAACAGCGGCACCGTGACGCCAGCGGTAATTCTCGCATTTTTCAACTGCATGGCCGAATGTGTGACCGTAGTTGAGTACCTCCCGACCAAGATCTGAGCCTCCCTGCTCGGTGAAGTCACCCGACACGACCTCGGCTTTTACCGCGATCGCACGTTCAATGAGTGAAGTAACGACATCTTGATGTGGGTCAAATGAATTTTCACGCTCGGTCAAAATTGTTTCCAAAATAGATGGGTCGTTCGTGAGCCCGACCTTGGCAACTTCGGCTAGGCCCGCTCGCAAGTCATTCTCTGGAAGTGAATCAAGTGAGTTCACATCGATCACCACCAGGCTTGGACTGTGAAAAGCACCAACCAGATTTTTTCCTGCGTCAGTATTGATCCCTGTTTTTCCTCCGACCGAAGCGTCCACCATGCCCAAAAGTGTGGTCGGGACGGCAATCCATGCAATTCCACGCAACCATGTTGCCGCAACGAAACCTGCGAGGTCAGTTGTTGCTCCCCCACCCAAACCGATGATCATGTCTGATCGGGTAAACCCTGATGTGCCAAGTGCGTTCCAGCAATATTCCAATACGGCGGCGCTCTTTGATTCCTCTGCCTCGGGTACTTCGATCAAGATTGCGCGACGGCCGGCGCTCTCCAATTCACCCTGCAGGGACTCAGCACTCACACGCAAAGCAACGGGATAAATAATCGCCACCCGAGTAGCCCCCGCAACCGCCTCGTCTAATTCACCGAGTAGTCCGCGGCCAATCAAGATATCGTAACTGCGCTCGGCGTGAACGGTAAAACGTTTCATGATTCATCACTTCTAAGTTGCTCGGCGATGTGCCGGGCCAGTTGTTCCGGTTCCATTGTGTTCGCATCAATTCGGTGTGTCGCGAGTCTTTCGTACACGGGAGTCCGTGTTTCGAGCAGACCGACGAGATTCGCGCGAACATTGCCAACAAGCAGTGGCCTTGGCGCCGATAGTCCTGCTCTGCGAAACGCTACTGAGCTTTTCACCTCAAGCCAAATTACCGACGCACGACTCTTAGTGATCTCCCTTTCCGTGTCGGGGTTCATGACCGCCCCACCACCCAACGCAAGAACGCCGTCGAATTCTTTGATCGCTTGGGCGATTGCCGACTGTTCCCAGAGTCGAAATAATGCTTCCCCTTCTTCGACGAAAATGTCAGCAACGCTTGCACCGTGAGCTCCTTCAACGAGTTGATCCGAGTCAGCAAATGCACACCCCAAGTCACCGGCAAGAAATCCACCTACCGTTGTTTTGCCAGCTCCGGGTGCACCAATCAAGATGGCTCGAGGGGTCACAAATGCGCCTACGTGACTGTTGGCGCGATTGTGATAGCGAGATTATCCACGTAGGTGAAGATATTGCGCTGGCACTCACTCAACGAGTCCCCGCCAAACTTGTCCAGAATCGCTTCAGCCAATACCAACGCAACCATGGCCTCTGCCACGATTCCAGCAGCGGGCACAGCACACACATCTGAGCGTTGATTAATTGCGGCGGCAGCTTCCCCCGTCGACGTATCAATCGTTTGCAGAGCTTTGGGAATTGTTGAGATAGGTTTCATGGCTGCTCGCACTCTCAGCATTTCCCCTGTGCTCATGCCACCTTCGGTTCCCCCGGACTTACCGGAACCCCGGCGCACCTGATTTGCTTCGCCGAAAATTTCGTCTTGGGCGAGGGAGCCCCGCACGGCCGCCAGGTTAAACCCGTCGCCCACTTCAACGCCCTTAATGGCTTGAATTCCCATGAGTGCTGCCGCCAATTTCGAGTCGAGCCGGCGATCCCAGTGCGTAAAACTTCCCAGCCCCGGCGGCAACCCGGTGGCCACGACCTCGACAACCCCACCAAGGGTGTCGCCATCGCGGTGCGCAGACCCTATTTCCGCTTCCATCAGATCACTCACGTGCGGATCAATGCAGCGAACCGGGCTCGCATCAATTATCTCCATTTGGTCTGGAATCGGCGGCGAACCGGTGTACTCCACTGAGCCGATACGAACCACATGACTTACCAGCGTGATGCCTGCTACTTGCTCGAGAAAGGCTCGGGCCACGGCTCCGAGCGCGACCCGCGCTGCTGTTTCCCTAGCACTAGCTCGTTCCAAGACCGGACGGGCGTCGTCGAAGGCGTATTTTTGCATTCCAGCTAGGTCTGCGTGCCCGGGGCGTGGGCGAGTGAGGGGTGCATTGCGGGCCAGAGTGTCAAGGATTTCCGGATCAACGGGTTCCGGATTCATAACTGATTCCCATTTTGGCCATTCGGTGTTCCCGATTTGAATGGCTATTGGTCCACCCAAACTTTGACCATGGCGCACACCGCCAAGAAACGTTGCATCGTCCTTTTCAAACTTCATGCGGGCACCCCGCCCGGTACCCAGTCTGCGCCGAGCCAAGTCCCGATCTAGGTCCGCGGTAGAGACGTTAAATGACGCGGGAAGTCCCTCAATGATCGCGGTAAGTGCCGGACCATGTGATTCACCGGCTGTTAACCACCTAAGACTCGAGACCATGAGGTAATACTGTCAGACCCGATTTACACGGTCGCGCTCACACCTAGGGCGATAAATCCTGACGCGAGCACACCAAATGCCATGAACGGACCAAATGGCACGCTGCGTGTTTTCCTGTTGCCAATCATGAGCGGCAGTACCCACATGGCTGCTGCTCCGAATGAAATAAGTGAGCCGATGTACAAGTAGGCCCAACCCAATGATCCCAAATACAATCCAATCACCGCCGCGTATTTGACATCACCCATTCCCATTCCACCAAGAACGTGAATTATCAAGTACGCGAACACGGCTAAGACCGAACCTACGAGCGCTTGCAAAAGTACTCCGGAGTCTCCCTGCACATATGAAATTAATCCGAATCCAAGGAGTCCGCCCAAATAGGCCGTCAACACCAGAAAGTTGGGCAATCGATGCTCTTTAAAGTCAACCCGCGACAACAGGAGCGCAGTTACCAGGAACCAACCCCAAGTGGCGCCGAAAAGGAACCAAGTCACGAGTGTCATATCGTGATTCTGGCCGACCGAATGGGGTTACAACAAGATTTGGATTCCAAACTGTGGATAACTCATTGAAGCAGACTGATTGCTAACTGCATCGCCTCAACAGGCGCGGGAAGACCTCCGAATAATTCCACCTGCACCGTCGCCTGCCACAGCAGCATGTCGATTCCGCTGAGCACCGTGCCGCCGCCATGTTCCGTCCAATACGTGGCTAACCGGCTAGGCCAGGGGTTGTACGCAATATCAAAAAGTGCGGGCAACTCCTGACTTGCCGCGATCAGGTCAATAAGGTGCTGCTGCGCTGAACTTGGCACCGTGCTGATCACAAGGCTGCCAGCGAAGTAAATATCGGATTCTGGGGTGCGAGCCTGCACATCCACACCAATGGCCTCACCCTGTCGCTGTAACACCTGGGTCGCATCGGTATTACGAGCTATACACAGCACATTGGTCACTCCCAACTGCGCAAGTGCGCTAAGGGCGCTACGAGCAGTAGCACCCGAACCAATAATGCTTGCGCTTGGGACTACCTCGATATCTGAGCGTCGAATTGTCTCTGTGATTCCGAATACATCGGTATTTTCCAGCGCCCAGTCGCCGTGCGCATTCCGGAAAATCGTATTTGCGCTGCCAGTTTCAGCGGCCACGGCTGAACGTTTCGAAATCAGGTTGAGTACCTCTTGTTTGAGTGGCATGGTCAATGACATACCGACGTAGTCGTTGTCGAGTTGACCAATTCGCTCTGCTAGTTGCTCACGCGTGGTTTCGATTGCACTGTAACTGATGTCTAGGCCCAGTTCCTGATAAGCGGCGTTGTGCAAAAGCGGAGAAAGCGAGTGAGATACGGGGTGCCCCAATACTGCTGCTTTCATGAAAGATCCTGACTATCGGCTGGCGAGAAAGTCACGGTACTCATCTTTGAGTTTAAGGAATCTCTCATAAGTTTTGGCGAATTTTGTTTCACCCGTATCCGGATTCACTGTGACAAAGTACAGCCATTTGCCCTTCGCGGGCGAAAGGGCGGCTTCAAGCGCGGCCTCACCGGGTGAATTGATTGGCGTTGGCGGAAGCCCAGAAACCTTGTAGGTGTTGTAGGGCGAATCTGTATCAAGTTGAGTTGCCGAAAGCTCGAGTTCGTTTAGTCCCAATGCGTAGGAGACCGTCGAATCGAGTTGTAATGGCATATCAGCCTTGAGCCGATTGTAGACAACGGCCGCAACCTTCGCGAAGTCTTCAGGGATTACCTCGCCTTCGAGCAGTGAAGCCACCGTTAAGACCTCATAAGGATTACGACCTGCTTGCGTGGCCCTGGTCTCAAAATTTATATTATTTGCCGACTCATTGAATCTCTTAACCAGCGTTCCCAAGACCAATTCAGCGTTTTCATCTCCCACTAAATCGTAGGTTGCCGGGAACATGAATCCTTCGGGTCGACTTTCGGCCCAACTTGGAAGTGGCAGAGCGTCGGGCTTTTCTAGCACTTGTTCATAATCGGCAGTTGGAAGCCCTGTTGCCCTGGCGGCTAGTTCAACGGTTTCACCAAGTCGAAGCCCTTCAGGCAATACTAAACGCGAAGAAGCCCGGGAAGCTGGATCCAGCATAAGAGCGAGTGCCGACTCACCACTCATTTGAGACTGCATTGTGTAAATTCCAGGACCGATTGTCGAACTCAGTTCGTTATTCGCCGCCGCAGAAGTGAAACTGTCAATCGATTTCACAACCCCTGCGCTCAGCAGTGACGAACCGATTTGCGTCAGGCTGTCACCACGACTCACAGTGACTTCGACGGAGCCACTGCCGGGCCCAACAAAATCATTACTTTCACTCGATCCACCCAGTAGCGAGTAAACCCCGTAGAAAATTGCACATACCGCAATGAGTCCTGCGCCGACTACAACTCTTTTGCTCCAACTATGTGCATTGCGTGAAGGTGGTAACTGATCGCTATTGAGGACTTCGTCGATAAAGGTCATTGGTTGGCGCCTTTCCTTGTTGCCAGACCGTCAAGATAAGCCTGTAAAAAAATGGCCGCAGCAGCACTGTCAACTTTGCTCCGCATTTGTTTGGAGTTATGCCCGCTGGCTCTCAATGCCCCAGCGGCTTGCACGGTGGTCAGCCGCTCATCAATGAGGATAATTGGGATTCGGGTACTTTCCTTAAGTTGACGCGCCCATTCTCGAGCATATTCCGTTGAAGCGGTATCACGACCCTTTAAGTTGCTTGGGAGTCCGATAAGTACTTCACACGGGTCATACTCCGCGAGCACGGACAAGGCCGCTTCAATAGAAACTGCGCCACCAGGAATTGTGTTCTGCGGCGAAGCCATAATTGCATCGAAATCGCATGTGGCAACTCCAACGCGGACGGTGCCAACGTCGAATGCGACACGACATTGGTTGACTCGGACAGGACTCCCATCTCTGTAACTCGGATCAACGGTGTTTTCCTGATCAATGTTGGGGTCCATGATTAGTGGCCTGCCAAAGCCGCTTCAACAGAAGAAATAGCTGCAGTCAGACCCGAAATATTGGTGCCAGCACCTTGAGCAAAACTGTCTTTTCCTCCGCCCTTTCCGTCGAGTTCACTTAGCGCAATGCGCAGGAGGACTTGTGCAGAAAGACCGCTTTTAACTCCACCTTCATTGACCACCATTACAGCGGAGATTTTGCCTGCAGCAACTACTGCCCCGAATGCAACCGCATTTACCGAATTTCCCACCCGAGAAATTGCTTGCTGGGCCAGCTCTCGAACACTGTTGGTCTCTGTTCCTTCCGGTGCTAAAAAAGACCAAAATTCACAACTGCCAACGTGCTGTGGGTCACCGAGGATGTTTCCAGCTTCCTTTAGGAGAGAGCTACGCTTAATTTCAGCAATTTCCTTTTCAGCAATCTTGAGAGAATTCATGGTGGATTCGAGTCGATCAACGAGTTGTTCTGCTGGAACCTTAAGCATTGTGGTGAGTTTGTTCACCAAGATGTGCTCATTGGCTGCGAATTGATATGCGTCGGACCCCACTAAGGCTTCCACTCGCCGCACACCTGCACCCACGGAACCTTCACCGACGAAGTACACCAGGCCCAGGGCACCGGTACGCACGGCATGTGTTCCACCACACAGTTCGTGTGCCCAATCGCCTACCGAGACGACGCGGACTTCATTGCCGTATTTTTCACCAAAAAGTGCCATGGCTCCCATGGTCACGGCTTCCTGCTGTGACATGACTTGAGCGCTGACTGTCAGATCTTCGATCAACATCTCGTTGACGTATTGCTCAACATCGCGCAGTACCGATGGTGAAATCGCTTCAGGACTTGGGAAGTCAAACCGAAATCTACCTGGTGAATTCTCAGAACCCATTTGAGTCGCCGTCTCGCCCAACCGTTCCCGAAATGCCCGGTGAACCATGTGGGTTGCAGTGTGAGCACGGGAGATTGCTTTACGTCGTTCTATATCAATTGAACAAACAACACTCTCACCAACAGTAAATTCGCCCTCAACTACTCTCCCTCTGTGTAAGAAAAGACCCGGAACGGGGGTTTGAACGTCGTAAACCTCGATCCGTGATTGATCCGATTCGGACGTGATGACTCCGTGATCTCCGAGCTGACCGCCCGATTCCGCGTAGAAAGGTGTGCGATCCAGGATCACTTCGACGCTCCCGCCCACACTCGCTACAGGTACTGAATCTCCATGGATTACAAGTCCGGTGATCATTGACTGAGAAACGGTTTCGGTGTAACCCGTAAAAGTAGTGCCTCCCCCACTAGTCAAAATCTCCTTGTATGCGGTCGTTGCCGCAAAGTCACTCTTGCGCGCTAGCGAGTCGGCCTTCGCGCGATCACGTTGTTCTTTCATCAAAGTTGTGAACCGTTCACGATCCACGCTGAGCCCGGCCTCAGCAGCCATTTCCATCGTTAAATCGATGGGGAACCCATATGTGTCATGTAGTGCAAACGCCTTCTCACCCGAAATTGTTGAACTTCCAGATTTTTTAGTTTCCGCGGCAGCCGAGTCAAATAGCACATTGCCGGTCATGAGGGTTTGTGCAAAAGCATTCTCTTCACCCGAAGCAATACTGAGAATTCTTTCACGTGAATCATTGAGTTCCGGATATTGGGGAGCCATGATTTCGATCGCAGAATCACACAGAGCGCGAAGTGTTGATTCGTGCGCTCCAAGCAGCCGCATGTTTCGAATTACCCTGCGCATAAGTCGTCGAAGTACATATCCGCGGCCTTCATTGCCTGGGATCACACCGTCTGAGATCAAGAAAATACATGTCCGTGAATGGTCTGCGACCACTCGAAGTGCAATGTCATTTTTTTCATTCACGCCATATTGTGTGTCTGAAAGTTGTGAAGCTGTGTCCAGAATTCCGCGCGTCGTATCAATCTCATAAATATTGTCGACCCCTTGCAGGATCGCTGCCATACGCTCCAGTCCCATACCTGTATCGATATTTGCGGCGGGTAATGGGCCAAGGATAGGGAAGTCATTTTTTCCCGTACCGTCCCCTCGTTCAAACTGCATGAAGACCAGATTCCACACCTCAAGGTAGCGATTTTCGTCAGCGATCGGTCCACCTTCGACACCGAACTCTGGCCCACGGTCATAGTAGATCTCCGAACAGGGGCCGCACGGTCCCGGTACTCCCATTGACCAGTAATTGTCATCCATCCCGCGTCGCTGAATTCTGCTCGGCGGTACACCCACGACATCGCGCCAAATCGCTTCACCTTCATCGTCATCCTGGTAGACGGTTACCCACAGCCGTTCAGGGTCAAAGCCATACCCACCTTGATCAATTGAATTAGTGAGCAACTCCCAGGCCAACGGGATTGCTGTCTCTTTGAAGTAGTCACCAAATGAAAAATTTCCGGCCATTTGGAAAAAGGAAGCGTGCCTTGTGGTCTTTCCTACTTCCTCAATGTCCAGTGTTCGAACGACTTTTTGAACGCTTGTGGCACGCGGGTAAGGGGCCGGTGCTTCCCCAAGGAAATACGGCTTAAATGGCACCATGCCTGCGTTGACGAATAACAACGTCGGGTCGTCAAGGAGAAGGGATGCCGAGGGCACAATTTCGTGCCCCCGCTCGGCAAAGAACGTGAGGAATCTGGTCCGAATCTGGGCGGAATCCATGTGCTTTACTCCTGGGTGCTTGGGTGAGGCTAAGTTGACATGCTCATTTGGTTTGGTGAGCTGCTCCGCGGATTTTGGTGACTTGAGAACCCATGCCCACGGCGAGGGCTTTGGCAGATGCACTCGCATCCATGACCGTCAGCACGATTCCCTTGTCTACTGACTCGTTAACAATTTCTTCAAGTTTGCGGTAGGCCAACACTCCACCTACGGCTCCTATCGAGACCCACACCATTCTGCGCATAGTTCAGTCTAACGACTCGCCGGAACGAAGTTTGCGAAGCCGATCAGCGACTGCTCGTAGTCGCTCCTCAGCACCATGACTCGTCGGCTTGTAGTAGTTCGAGGCGAGCAGGTCCTGCGGGAGGTAGGACTGCTCGGCAACCCCGCTAGCTTCGTCGTGGGGATAGGCGTACTCGGTTCCGTGGCCAAGGTCTGCAGCACCCGGGTAGTGTGCATCGCGCAAATGAAGCGGGACGCTGCCGACCCTTCCGCGTTGAACATCAGCCATGGCAGCCCCTATTCCTGCTACAACGCTGTTCGACTTGGGCGCCAGTGCTGCCTCTAGTGTTGCGTGAGCGAGAATAATTTGCGCTTCTGGCATTCCCACCAGTGCAACCGACTGCGCAGCCGCGACACACGTCAACAGCACTTGCGAGGAGGCAAGGCCAATATCTTCGCTGGCCAAAATCATGAGGCGCCGGGCAACAAACCTCGGGTCTTCGCCCGCGTGCAACATGCGCGCGAGATAGTGAAGTGATGCATCCGGATCGCTGCCTCGAATGCTCTTAATGAAGGCGCTGATTACGTCGTAGTGCGTATCGCCATCTTTGTCGTAATTAATGGCAACAATATTGATCGCATTCTCAACGTCCTGGATTGAAATTTCTGTTCCTGAGCGTGCCAGCGCGGCATTCGCTGCGGACTCAAGGGAAGTGAGCGCTCTGCGTGCATCTCCACTACTTGCGTCCACTAGAGCTTGCATCGCTGCTTCACTCGCGTTGACTCGGCCTCCGAGTCCTTCGTCGCTTTCCATCGCGCGCACGAGGACGGTGCGCAAAGCGTCTTGATTGAGAAGTTCCAATTTGACGACAACACTTCGCGAGAGGAGTGGTGAAACTACGGAGAAACTTGGATTCTCTGTAGTTGCGGCTACAAGTGTCACCCAGCCGTTTTCAACTGCCGGCAATAATGCATCCTGCTGCGCTTTATTGAACCGATGAACTTCGTCGATAAAAAGCACTGTTTCGCTCCCATACAGACTGGAATCTTCACGGGCTTTGTCGATCACCTCACGGACGTCTCGCACTCCGGCACTTACTGCCGAAAGTTCTCGAAACTTTCGACCCGTTTGCTGGGATATCAAGGTTGCAATTGTTGTCTTGCCTGACCCAGGAGGTCCCCACAGGATCACGGAAACAGAACCACCGCCGGTAAGTAGTAACTGCAATGGACTTCCCGGCGTAAGTGCCCGATCTTGGCCGACCAAGTCTTCGAAACCACGCGGACGCATGCGCACCGCCAACGGGCCAACCGCTCCTTGCTCGAAAAGGCTCACGCATTACCCATTTGGTCGATAGCCTGCGCTAGACCTTTGACACCGAGGTCGCAGGCGTTTCTTCGCTGGTCGCTTCGGGCTTTGTCGGTGTGGAGTCAATGCCCGCTTCCTTACGTTGGGCGCTTGTAATCTGGGTTGGCGCACCGGTCAAGGGGTCGTGCCCCCCACCAGTCTTGGGAAATGCGATCACGTCTCGGAGCGAATTAGCTCCGGCAAGCAACATGCAAATCCGATCCCAGCCAAATGCGATGCCGCCGTGGGGTGGAGGTCCAAATGCAAATGCTTCAAGGAGGAAACCAAACTTGTCATTGGCTTCCTGCTCTCCGAGTCCAAGAATTCGAAAGACTTGACTTTGAATCTCGCCTTGATGAATACGAATTGAACCACCGCCTATTTCATTGCCATTACACACAAGGTCGTAGGCCCAGGCAAGTGCTTCACCGGGTGACTCAGTGAAGGAATTAAGCCAGTCACTATTGGGTGACGTGAACGGGTGGTGCACCGCGGTCCACACCCAGTTGCCCGAGTCGTCTTGGACTTGCTCAAACATTGGAGCATCGACGATCCACACGAAACTCCACACACTCTTATCGATGAGAGCTAAGCGTTCGGCAACTTCATTTCGTACTGCACCCAGTAATGCACGCGCTTCTGAGGTTCTTCCTGCTGCGAAGAAAATGCAATCTCCGACCTTCGCACCCGTTGCGGCAACTAGTCCGTCGCGTTCTTCGTCACTGAGATTTTTTGCAACCGGTCCACCCAATCCTTCATCGGTCAATGTTACGTACGCCAAACCTTTTGCACCACGCTGCTTAGCCCAGTCTTGCCACGCATCAAAGGTTCTACGAGGCTGATCAGCGCCTCCCGGCATAACAACGGCGCCAACGTGCTCCGCTTGAAATACTCGGAATGGTGTGTTGGTGAAGTATCCGGTGAGGTCCACGAGTTCAAGGCCAAAACGGAGATCGGGTTTGTCACTACCAAAACGACGCATTGCCTCGTGGTAGGTCAATTGTGGGATCTCGCCGATCGTGTAGTTCACAATTCCTTGCCAGAGCGACCGAATCACTTCTTCACCGATAGCCATGACGTCGTCTTGGTCGACAAAGCTCATCTCAATATCGAGTTGGGTGAACTCGGGTTGACGGTCAGCACGGAAGTCTTCATCGCGGTAGCAACGAGCGATTTGGAAATACTTCTCCATGCCGGCGACCATGAGCAGCTGCTTGAACAATTGCGGAGACTGCGGCAGTGCATACCAGTTTCCAGGCTGCAGTCGAACTGGAACCAGGAAGTCGCGAGCACCCTCGGGCGTTGAGCGGGTCAAAGTCGGCGTCTCGATCTCGATAAAGTCCTGAGCAATGAGAACATTGCGCGCAATGTGACTTACTTGTGAGCGCATGCGCAAAATGTCACCTGAACTTTTGCGCCGAAGATCTAGGTACCTGTGGCGCAGTCGGACTTCGTCGTTAACAGTTGTCCGTTCGTCGATGGGAAATGGGAGTGGGGCTGACTTGGAAAGCACCTCAAGTTTCGTCGTAATTACTTCAATCTCGCCGGAAGTCAAGTCCGGATTCGCATTTCCTTCAGGTCGCTCCTCAACGGTTCCTGTGATCGCGATGCAGTATTCGTCCCGCAGGTCGTGTGCCAGCGTGGTGTCTCGAACAACTACTTGAGCAACGCCGGTTGAATCACGCAGGTCAAGAAAGGCAACGCCACCATGATCACGGCGACTAGCAATCCAGCCGGCCAAGGTCACTTCCCGGCCAATATCTTCACGGGTCAGTTCGCCTGCTTGGGCTGTGCGAATCACGATTCATCCTCTTTCTTAGTGTGTAAGTTTCTTTGTAACAACTGAACCAATTCCACGATTTCTAGTGAGACCGTGACCTGTTCACCACTGTCCATGTCCTTCACAATGATTGAGCCGGATTTGATTTCGTCGGGGCCAAGAATAAGTACAGCGGGAGCCTTCATGCCGTTCGCTACTTTCAGGGCGCTCTTTACTCCGCGGTTATCTACCGAAATATCGGCAGAGAAACCTGCATTGCGTAACCCAACGAGCAATGAAACTGCTGGCTCTCTCGCTTCCTCACCGACTGGGATAACAAAAATGTCAACCGTGTGGTCAATCAAAGGTGTCAGGCCCTCTGCTTCGCACGCCAAAAGCGTTCGATCAACGCCAAGTCCGAAACCGATTCCAGAAAGTTCACTTCCCCCTAGTTCAGACATGAGTCCGTCGTAGCGGCCGCCACCGCCAATTCCAGACTGGGCCCCTAGCGCAGGGTGCACAAACTCGAATGTTGTGCGCGTGTAGTAATCAAGCCCACGGACCATTCGGGGGGCTTCATTCCACTCAACGCCGAAGATGCTCAGGTACGCACGTACCTCGTCGTAGTGTCGCTGACATGAGTCACACAGCGAATCGATCATGAGGGGGGCTTGAACAAGTTGCGCTTGAACAACCTCACGCTTGTCGTCGAGTACTCTCAGCGGATTCACGTTCGCCCGCTCGCGAGTTTCTGGATCAAGATCGCACGCAGAAAGAAATTCCTGCAACTTCGCACGATATGCGGGTCGGCATTCCTTGCAGCCAAGTGAGGTAAGTTCGAGGTGAAAACCAATGAGTCCCAAAGAACGAAATGACTGGTCGGCAATGGCGATTACTTCGGCGTCAATGATCGGATCAACCGAACCGATTGCTTCGACGCCCACTTGCTGCAACTGACGGTACCGACCGTGCTGTGGTCGCTCGGCTCGAAAAAAGGGTCCTCGGTACCAGAGCTTTACTGGCAGCGCGCCCTTGTCCAAACGATTTTCGATGACCGCGCGCATAACACCTGCCGTGCCTTCTGGGCGCAGAGTGATTGACCGATCACCCCGATCTGTGAACGTGTACATCTCTTTTTGAACGACGTCCGTGCTGGTCCCCACACCGCGCTCGTAAAGTTCGGTCGATTCAAATACGGGAAGCTCGATGTACTCGTAGCCACTTCGGCGAGCCGATCCGCTAAGACTTTCCTGAACATGGTAGAAATCCCTGCTGCGCGGCGGTACATAGTCCGGCACACCTTTTGGTGCATTAATCGAAGCCATCGGTTATAGGCCTCGCCCCGTGGAAAGAAATGGATTAGTCGCGCGTTCCACACCAATTGTGGTGTCAGGACCATGTCCTGGGTATACGAGTGTTTCGTCGGGCATCGGGAAAATAACGTTTTCCAATGACGCTTGCATGGCCTGTGAACTGCCACCCGGTAGATCAGTTCGTCCGATTGAACCTGCGAAGAGAACGTCTCCTGTGAAGGCGATCGGGTCACCTCCACGATTAGTTGTGAGAACCATGGACCCTTCTGTGTGACCGGGTGCGTGCAGGAATCCCCAATCAAGCCCGGCAAGCAGAAGTGAGGAGTCATCTTCGATTACTTTGACATCACTTGGCTCGCTCAGTTCAAGTGCCCCTTTTGTCATAGCTAATAGTTGTTCACGTGCGGCTGCAAAACTGCTGCCCGCAGGGTCGGCGAGGCGATAGCGATCCTGTGTGTGAATGAACGCGGGAATGTCGAATTGTGAGGAAATCGGTGCCACACTCCAAATATGGTCAATGTGACCGTGGGTCAAGATCACGGCGGCTGGGACGAGCCGGTTTTCCCGGACGATTTCGTTGATCCCATTAATTGAATCCTGACCTGGATCGATAATAATTGCCGGCTCACCCGGGCCAGCGGCAACGACGTACGCGTTCGTGGCCCAGGAGCCAGCGGGGAAACCCTTGATCAACATAAGGGTCTTAGCCTAGCCAAGGGTAGTCTTAGGTCCCAAGTTGATCCAAGACTCGTTGGAACGCAATTTCTACAGCATTAACCTTCAGCAATCAAAAGTCAGTAGTCACATAAACGATGGAGACCCACACGATGTCGACACAGAAGCGTGAACGTGAACTCGCGAAGGCGAAATTTGAGCGCCAGCAGGCCAATCGCTCTGCCCGAGCCGTTCGAGCTAAGCGCAATCAGCGAATTACCGCAGTGGTTGTCGTGGTCGCCTTAATTGCTGCTGGAGTCGGTTTTGCCGTATTCAACGCAAGTAACAGTGGCTCCCCCGCCATCACGGCCGAAACAGCACCGGTTGATCCCAATGAAGTCAACCCCAGTGACAATGAATCACAGGAGGAAGCGACCGCCTTGGATTGCACTGCACCCGGTACCCCACGCGCAAACGACATTTCCTACCCCGACGGGCCATTGGCGCTCGACACGAATCCAACCTCCATGGTCCTGAACACGAATTGTGGTGTCATCACGATTGCACTGGATCCGAACGCCCCTGAAACGGTCGCCTCTGAAGCATTCCTGGCTCAGAGTGGTTTCTATGACGACACCACCTGTCACAGGCTCACAACCGAAGGAATTTTCGTCCTTCAGTGCGGCGATCCGGCAGGTGACGGCTCAGGTGGCCCCGGGTACTCGGTACCCGACGAGAACCTTCCCGCTGAAGGGGAAGTCAATTACCCTGCTGGGACTGTCGCCATGGCTAATGCTGGTCCCGGAACCAGCGGGTCACAATTCTTCATTGTCTACGCTGATACGTCCCTGCCAGCTGGTTACACGATCTGGGGATCCGTCGTGGGTGGTCTGGATATCGTTCAGGAAGTCGGCTCCGTAGGCGTCGAGGGTGGCATTTCCGACGGGCAACCGGCCCAACCAGTATTTATCAATTCTGCAACAGTTTCCTAACATTAGGGTTTAACCCATGGCATAACTCAGGAAATGTAGGAAAGTAGTGTTATGACCGCTTCACTCGTTTAGACGGTGCTACAACCTCTGTAGCCGACCGACCAGGTTCCCGCGAAAGGCTCGCCATGACGAACACACCACTTACTTCGATTCCCACACCCGGATCGCTCAAGCCTGTAGTTCGTCCGGCTATCGCGCAGGCATCTCACTGGGGACGGGTGACCCAGGACGGAACGGTGTTTCTCAAGGCGCCTGAAGGCGAAGTCGAAGTGGGCCAGTACACGGCAGGCAGCCCATCAGAGGGACTTACTTTCTATGCCCGCAAATATGACGATCTTGTCGTGGAAATCGACGTGATTCGTACCCGTCTTGCCGACGGTAAATCCTCACAAGAGGCCGCGGCGCTGGTTGTTAAGAAGGTGCGAGAGGCACTCGCAGGACGTTCATTCGTCGGTGACATCCTTTCATTGGAAAGTGAGTGCGACAAGGTAGACGTGTTGATTGAAGAAAGGCGCGTCACGGAGCGGGCACGAAAAGCAGCCCTCAAAGAAAGTTCGCGAGCCGCACGGCTGGTCTTAGTCGAGGAAGCCGAGTCCATGTCAGACTCAGGATCCTGGAAGTCCACAACCGAGCGTTACACCGCGATCGTTGAAGAATGGAAAACCCTCCCACGAGTTGACCGTGGTGCCGAACAGGAACTCTGGAAAAGACTCAGTAATGCACGTACCGCCTTCGACAAGCGTCGCCGGACTCACTTCCATGAGCTAGACGCAGTTCGCAAGGAGGCACTAAGCACTAAGCGTGAACTCATTACCCGTGCGCAGGCGGCTGCTGGAACCGCCGACCCCAAAGCCGGGATTAAAAAGTTCAAAGACCTCATGGAAGCCTGGAAAAAGGCGCCCCGCGGCGGTCGCGCAGACGAAGACAAGCTCTGGAAGCGCTTTAAGGCGGCACAAGACGAGTTCTACGACAAGCTCAAAGCAGGCGAAGCTGCCGAAGAAGAAAAACTCGTTCCCAATATTCCACTCAAGGAAGAGCTTGCTCTCAAAGCCGAAGCGCTACTTCCTGTTGACATGAGTAACCTGAAAGCTCAAAAATCCCAACTTCGTGACCTTCAGAGTGCCTGGGAAAAAATCGGTGAGCTTCCAAAAAAAGATCGCGCACGTTTAGATTCCCGATTGAAAAAAGTTGAAGATGCCTTCCGCTCCGTTGAGGAAAAACAGTGGACGCGTTCAAATCCGGAGGCATTGGCCAGGGCTGCTGACACTGCCAGTGCATTCGCGGGCGGACTTTCCAAATACGAGCGTCAACTCGACGAAGCCAATGCTGCCGGTGACACCCAAGCGGCCGCTAAAATTCAAGAGTCAATTTCCAACCTCAAGGCACTGCTGGGCGCGGTAGAAAACACCGCCGCTGATCTACGTTCCTAATCATCAGACGCGATAAGCGTCAAAGACCCCTTCAACTCCCCTCACAGCCTTAATTACCGAACCTAGGTGCTTTGGGTCGGCCATTTCAAACGTGAAACGTGATGTCGCGATACGGTCTCTCGTCGTGGCAACCGAAGCACTCAAGATATTGACATGGGTGTCAGACAGCGCTTTGGTTACATCGGAAAGCAGCCGTGATCGATCCAAAGCCTCGACTGCGATATTGACCAAGAAGAGACTATTGGGAGTCGGCGCCCACGACACGTCAACCAGGCGCTCAGGTTGAGCTTTCAGGGAGTCCACATTCACACAGTCGCCGCGATGCACCGAGACACCGGATCCCCGGGTGACAAATCCAAAAATTGGATCCCCAGGAACAGGCGTGCAGCACCGTGCAAGCTTGACCCACACGTCGTCTGCACCGTCCACCACCACACCCACGTCGTGATTGCGGGATTTCGTCGCCGTGCCGAATGTTGGACGAATTGCTTCTGCCGTGTCGTCTGCTGCACCGTCTACCCCGCCCGAAACGTCAATGAGCCGAGCGACAATCGTTTGCGCCGAAATTCTTCCTTCACCAACGGAAGCGTAAAGCGCGGTTACATCGCTTTGATTCAAACCCGCAGCGATACTGGTTAACGCCTGATTGGTCATCACGCGTTGGAGCGGTAGCCCCTGCTTGCGAACGGCTCGCACAATTTGATCTTTACCGCTGTCAACAGCCTCTTCGCGTCGCTCTTTGGAAAACCAAGCCTTAATTTTGCTTTTCGCCCGTGCCGAAATAACAAAGTTAAGCCAGTCCCGACTGGGTCCGGATCCGTCAGACTTCGACGTGAAAATCTCAACGACGTCACCGTTCTTAAGCACGGATTCAAGCGGCACAAGTTTGCCGTTAACTCGTGCACCCACACACCTATGACCCACTTCGGTGTGTACGGAATACGCGAAATCTACGGGTGTTGAATCAATGGGTAGTGAGAAGACGTCACCTTTGGGGGTAAAGATATACACCTCTGCAGTGCCAAGGTCATATCGCAGTGAATCCATGAACTCACCGGGGTCGGCGGTTTCCCGTTGCCAATCAACTAGTTGGCGCAGCCACGCGAAGTCATCTGTCTTTACTTCGGAGCCTTGCTTGTAGCGCCAGTGCGCTGCGACTCCGTATTCAGATGCCCGGTGCATGTCGTGGGTTCGTATCTGCACTTCAACAGGTTTTCCGTCAGGCCCAATTACGGTGGTGTGAAGTGACTGATACATGTTGAACTTCGGCATGGCAATAAAGTCTTTGAAACGCCCAGGCACCGGACTCCACTGGGCGTGAATAGTTCCAAGTGCCGCATAGCAGTCGCGAATGGAGTCCACGAGAATACGGACGCCAATCAGGTCGTAAATGTCATTGAAGTCCCGGCCACGAACAATCATCTTTTGGTAAATCGAGTAGTAATGCTTGGGGCGCCCCGTCACCTGACATTTGATTTTGCTTGTCCGTAAATCTTCATTGAGTTGGGCTATCACAATGTTGAGATGGCGTTCGCGCGAGGGAGCCCGTTGCTCAACAAGTGAATCGATTTCTGCGAACATCTTCGGGTGCAATGTTCCAAAGGCTAGGTCTTCCAGTTCCCACTTGATCGCGTTCATGCCCAATCGGTGTGCGAGAGGTGCATAAATCTCGAGTGTTTCGCGTGCCTTTTTCTCTTGCTTGGCGTCCGGCAAATAGCGCAGCGTGCGCATATTGTGCAGCCGATCAGTTAGCTTAATTACGAGTACGCGGATATCACGCGCCATGGCGACAACCATTTTCCGAACTGTCTCCGCCGCGGTTGCATCGCCGTAGGTGACCCTATCGAGTTTGGTTACACCATCAACAAGTAGAGCGATTTCGTCACCAAAATCTTCACGCAGTGCGTCTAACGAATAACCGCAGTCTTCCACGGTGTCGTGAAGCAGAGCCGCCGCCAACGTTGAGGAAGTCATGCCAAGATCCGCCAGTATTTCCGCGACCGCGACAGGATGTGTTATGTACTCCTCACCCGACTTACGCTTTTGGCCTAGATGTAGATCTCGGGCCACTACATAAGCACGTTCCACGACTTTTGTGTCCGACTTGGGGTGATACTTGCGCAGAGTCTTAAGAAGTGGATCAATTTCACTTTCCCCTGAGCGCTGTGACCCAAATCGAGAAAGCCTGGAGCGAATCCCACTCTCGGACCCACTCTGAGACCCACTC
>DKME01000110.1:0-42784 GCA_002469525.1 Actinobacteria bacterium UBA7422 | reverse complement strand
ACTAGGTCCTCTGACATTTTCCCTCCTTGGCAACACGAGTAATTACTATTGTAAACGCGTTCACCCTATTGAGGCATTAGGTCTAACTTTTCTTGCGCTTAGATCGCGGAACCTTTCTTGGCTGTGCTCTATCAACTGCATTCTGTGTTCGCGCTGTCACCAGCTGGTCAACACTGGGGACTTCTTCACCGAGGTCGGCACTCTTTTTTTGTGCCTGTGAACGACGAGCATTGACACGGGTCGCAAGGGCTTTCATCTCCGGTGTGGCCGACTTGAGTTGAGCAAGGACCGGGGTGGCAACGAAGATCGACGAATACGTTCCAGCGGCCATTCCGATAGCGAGCGCAACTGCAAGGTCCAGAAGTGTTCCAGCACCTAGCAGGAATGCTCCGACGAAAATAATTGAGAGAACCGGCAAGAGTGCAACGATCGATGTATTGATCGACCGGACAAGTGTCTGGTTAACCGCCAAGTTGGCCGACTCGTTGTAGGTCAGCACCGATTGCCCGGTGATTCCGCGCGTATTTTCCTTTACTTTGTCGAAGACCACTACCGTGTCGTACAGCGAATACCCCAAAATAGTCAGCAGCCCAATCACGGTAGCCGGTGTGACCTCAAGACCAATCAAGGCGTAAACACCAATCGTGATAAGAAGGTCGTGTGCTAAGGCAACCAGTGCGGCAACCGCCATGCGCCACTCAAAGTACAAGGTAAGGAAGAGTGTCACGAGCAAAAGGAACACGACCAGACCTTGTAGCGCCTTTGCAGAAATTTCTGCACCCCACGTGGGGCCAACCACTTGATACTTGATGTCATCCTTTGAAATCCCACAGGCGTCGGCCAATTGGCCCGCAAGCACTGAGGACGCTTCGGGCGTGAGTGTCTCGGTCTGCACCCTCACGGTTCCCGAACCCGTAATCGTCACAATGGTTTGCGCTCCCGTAGCGTCTTCAGACACTGTCCTGGCTTCTTCAACCGAACACGTTGCTGAAGGTAGGGAGAAGTCCGCCCCTCCTTTAAATTCGATACCCAAGTTAAGCCCGCGTCCAAGTAGCGCTCCAACGCTGATTAGCAAAATAATTCCACTGATTACATACCATGTCTTCCAACGCCCAACAAAGTTAATGGAGACATCGCCGCGATATAGCCGCTGTCCAATTACTGTGAGTTTGCTCATTCGGGTTCATCCCTTCGCTTACGACGGGATTTGCCCGCGAGTGCATCAGCAACGCTCACGCCGCCCAGACGACTTGGATCTAGTCCTGTCCAGCGAGATCCATTTTGCATAAATTGGCTGCGACCCAAGAGCACAGTGACCGGATGGGTGAACCAGAAGGCGACAAGCACGTCAATCAAAGTGGTTAGCCCAAGAACAAAGGCGAATCCTCGGACACTTCCCACGGACAGGAGGTAAAGAACGGCTGCAGCAAGTATCGAGACAAAGTCGGCAGCCAACAAGGTCCTGCGCGCCCTGATCCAACCCGTGTCACATGCCTGCCGCAGCGACTTGCCGTCGCGGATTTCGTCTCGGATTCGCTCAAAGTAGACAATGAATGAATCCGCCGTGATACCAATCGCCACGATTGCGCCTGCAACACCGGCTAATGTCAGAGTCAAACCAATTGTCTTGCTCAACACAACGAAAATTGAGTAAACCAAACCACCTGCAACGATCAAAGACGCACCGGCCACTAATCCCAAAACTCGATAGTAGAAGAGTAGATACATCATGACCAGAATCAGGCCAATTCCTCCAGCGATCAGCCCGGCTATTAGCTGGTCATTACCTACCGTCGGCGAAATCGTGGTGACGTCTACCGGCTCCAGTGTGAGCGGCAATGCTCCAAACTTGAGAACACTTGCCAAGTCTTTAGCCTCTTGAGGGGTGAAGTTACCTTCGATTTGGGCCTGCCCACCCAGAATGGCCTCATTGAATCGCGGAGCCGAAACAACGACCCCGTCAAGTACAATCGCAAAGGCATTACATGGTTCCGCTCCAGAGCCACACTCGGGCAATGCGCTTAGTTCCGTTGATGCACTGGCCAGCGCCGAAGCACCTTCTGAATCAAACTCAAGACTTACCACCCAGGTAACCCCACCCTGTGGGAGTTGCGCGGTCGCGTCGGTGACGTTGGTCCCCTTGATAAATGCCGGTTGCAAGGAGTACTTGGTTACACCCGTTTGTTCACACGTAGCCAGCCACTTCTCGGGATCGTCTGGCGTGCCACCGGCTGTTACGACCGGATCGGTACAGTCCAAAGCGGCGAGTTGCGCTTGGAATTCTGGTGAGTTGTCAGTTGCTTGCACCGGGGGGATTGCTGTTACCTGTGCCGCTCCCTCCACCGGTAGTGCAGGTGTTGGGCCGTATACATTCCACACGGGCCGGAAATCAAGGAGCGCGGTTTGCTGAACTAGCTCCACAATTCGATCTTGATTGAGCCCCGGAACAGACACCACAATTGCCGAGCCGCTTCCAGAACCCTGGGTTGTCACTTCCGCTTCAGCGACGCCCAAGCCGTTGACCCGCGCCCGGAGGATCTCAACAGTTTGAGCAAGTTGTTCTTCGGTGATTTCCGCGCCCTCGGCAACTGCCTTGGGAACCAGAACCACTTGGGTTCCCCCCTGAAGATCCAGACCTAGTCGAATCGAGCTGTCTGTGCCCGGGAAAAAGGCCCACACGGAGAAACCCAAAAAAATAAATATGAGAAGTGACAGTAAGCGCCAGGGACGCGTTTTCGCTGGTGTTGCCACGGAGCTCCTTTATCGGTGAAACCAGATACGGGATTGCTCCCGCACAAGACACGAAATCTACTCTGCGTCGTCCATGGGAGGCAAAGACGGGTGGATTACCTTGGAAATGGCGGCGGGAAGGATCCGAATCACCGTTCCGGGAGCAATTTCCAGACTGAGATTTTCATCGGTTACTTCGCGCACCGTGCCAAAAATTCCAGCGGTTGTCATGACTTCTGTGCCTGGCTCAACAGCGTTGACCATTTCGGTGTGCTTCTTTTGCCGGTTTTTTTGCGGTCGGATCAACAGAAAATAAAAGGCCACGACTAATAAAAGGATGGGGGCGAGGCTGAGAATATCCATGACACTCCTATGTCGATCACTTGGTGAACTGTTCAGTCCACGTCATCTGTTGTCGAAGGCTACCCGTTCACGCTTTCGGCGAGTCTTTTCGGGTGAGTTCACAGGGGCAACTCGAATGATTCCTGTCCCAGAACGTCTTTCGGTGCACCGACGACTCCCAGATGGCGCCATGCCGCATCGGTCGCAACCCGACCACGTGGAGTCCGCGCGAGGAGGCCGAGTCGAACAAGGAAAGGCTCGCTCACCGACTCAATCGTTTCCGGTTCTTCTGCCACAGCTACAGCCAGAGTTGAAAGTCCCACGGGTCCGCCGTTGAAGCGGTTGATAAGGACATCAAGGAGGGCCCGGTCGATTCTGTCTAGGCCGAGCGAGTCCACTTCATAGAGTTCAAGAGCGCTTCGTGCCGCATCCAGGTCCACCACTCCGGTTCCGTGAACTTGAGCCCAGTCCCTTACCCGGCGAAGTAGTCGGTTGGCAATTCTGGGTGTTCCCCTGCAGCGCCCAGCAAGTTCAGTTGCCCCGTCCACACTCAGTTCCACTCCCAATAACAGTGCACTTCGGTGGATGATCGTGGCCAAATCGGCGCTTTCATAGAAATCAAGATGCGCGGTGAACCCGAAACGATCCCGAAGCGGCGATGGCAACAGCCCCGCGCGAGTGGTAGCCCCAACTAACGTGAATGGGGCAATATCAATGGGAATTGCAGTAGCACCGGGACCTTTACCCACCATGACGTCCACACGAAAATCCTCCATGGCGAGATACAGCATTTCTTCGGCTGCACGTGCTGTCCGGTGGATTTCGTCGAGGAAAAGAACTTCGCCCGGTTGCAGACTGGACAGCACGGCCGCAACATCACCCGCGTGCTGAAGTGCCGGACCTGAAGTTAACCGAACGGGAGCACCAAGCTCGGTAGCAATAATGGTGGCCAAGGTTGTTTTGCCCAGTCCGGGCGGTCCGCTGAGCAGAACGTGATCGCACACTCCCCCGCGACGGTTTGCGGCTTCAAGGACCAAACCTAACTGTGCTTTTACCCGATCTTGGCCAATAAACTCCCCCAGCGTTGTTGGTCGCAATGCGCCTTCCACTTCAAGGTCGTCGTCACTGGACTCAGAAAAAACTAGTGACTCGCTCATGAGCGATCCAGTGATCGAAGTGAGGCCTTGAGAAGTTCGCCAACGTCCGGCTCGGGTGCACCCGCTAGATCTGGATAGTCAACGGCGACCGTTTCCATTGCCGCTTCTGCTTCCCTGCTAGTCCAACCAAGTGATGCCAGGCCGGCGCCGACTGGAACTCGCCAGCCTTGTGACCGTTTAGCGCGTGAAGCGGCAGGATTAAGTGTGTCGGTGGCGATAACCTTGTCTTTAAGTTCAAGAACCATGCGGGATGCGCCCTTCTTTCCGATTCCCGAGATTGCCGTCAATGCTCCCAGATCCTCAGAACTAATTGCGTGGGCGAACTCACCGGGTGAAAGGGTAGCCACAACTCCCAGGGCAATGCGTGGCCCAATCCCCGTGACTGTTTGCACGAGGTCAAACATTGCACACTGTTCTTCCTCAGCAAAGCCGTACAGCGTCCATGAATCCTCCCGCACGATTAGCGCAGTGTGCAAAAAAATGGAATCACCCACGCGCATTGAAATTGCTGCCGTCGGTGGACATAAGACCTTAATACCTTGATCACCCGTATCGACCACAACAAAATCTGGGCCGATCTTCCACACTGCACCACGAATAAATGTAATCATTTAGACATAGCCCTTCGCCCGACTTGATTCTTGGCATCTTCGTACTTCTTCGACGCACTTCCGCGCCACGCCGCAGTGATTGCAATCGCAAGTGCGTCGGCTGCATCGGCTGGTTTCGGCGCGGCCTTGAGTCGGGCGATTTTTGTCACCATCAGGGTTACTTGATTTTTGTCAGCACGCCCATTTCCGGTCACTGCGGCTTTCACTTCGGTCGGAGTGTGCATGCCGACACTAATTCCTCTCTGCCCAGCCAGAAGTAGTCCGATCCCGGCCGCCTGCGCGGTTGACATAGCCGAACGCACGTTCTGTTGACTAAATACTCGTTCGATAGCAATCACTTCAGGTGAGAATTTTTCGATCAGCAGGGTGAGTTGCTCGTAAATGGTGGTGAGTCGATCACATAATTCACTGTCAGCGGGAGTAGTGATAACACCCACATGATGTGCCTGAACCGGGCGTCCGGGGGTCCCGTCGATCACGGCTACACCGCAGCGGGTGAGACCTGGATCGATTCCCAGTACGCGCATGAATCCTCTTTCACTCGTTGCCCTGGCGGTGCCTCGTGCCAACAGCGCACCAGCTTGATCCGACGTGCGTTTAGAGGGTATCTCCCGCGAGTGTCACGGCATGGAAGCCCGCGCGGAGATCATGCATTAAATCCACATGGTCACCAATTGCCCTGTCGTCGGTTGACACTCCAATAAACGCTTTCGAATCATAAGTGACCATGGTGACATTGACCGCCGCACCGATGGTGGCAACTAGTGGGTAGACGGCGATCATGCGGCTACCTGCCAGGTAGATCGGGATGGGCGGACCGGGAACGTTGCTGGTCGTGATGTCGGACGCTCGGGCAACTGAAGCCAGCATCGGGATTGGAACGAACCAACTAACTTCGGCGAGTGGGTCCGCGAGTCGCATGGCGGGTTCGCTTCGCCACTTGGCCACAAGTTCATGTGCTTGATTCATGAGTTCGACAGCTGACTGTCCCGCTACTTGCATGGGAAAACGTGCAATAGCCACCGCATTGGCTGCCTGCCCACTTCGGTCTCCAGCATCACCGCGAAGGGAGATGGGCACATTGACGCGCAGTTCCTGCGCCGAACTGCCATGACGGGCGTGATAGGTCTGCATGCCAGTCATGACCGCCGCCATAAAGGCGTCGTTGACGCTGAGTCCGCGTGACTTGGCAGCCTGTCGAATCTCTTCAAATGGGAACTCCAAAGTTCCAAAAGTGTAGGTGGATCCACGGGCTGTCAGTAGCGGGGAAAGCGGTGCGTCGTAGACCGTTGCCGCCCGCGTGATCGACCCCACGGTCTCAACTGTTTTTTCGAAAGCCAAAGATGGGTCGGTCAGGGATGTTTTGGCAAGCCGTAGGGCAGTGCCCAACAACCCCTTTGTTCCGTCAACCACGCGGGAGAGATTGTCCATTGAGTTGGCCCGGAAAACATCTTGCCAACTGACGTCGAAACCCACGGGCGCTTCTGGTGGTACAGGTTCTTCTGGATTGGTGTCCACGCCGAATTCGAACAGTGTCAGCGCGATCATGACCGTGGCCGCACCGTCTGCGATTGAGTGATGCAACTTTAGAAGAAATGCACTATGCCCATTGGGTAAACCCTCAACAAGGGTTGCCTCCCACAGTGGCCTGTTCTGATCAAAATCGCTCAAACTGATCCGGCGAGCGTCTGCGAGCAGGTCAGTCCAGCTGCCGCCTTCAGGTAATCGGTACCGACGAACGTGGAAGTCAAGATCAAAATCAGGGTCAACGCTCAATCGAGGTGCCGAGAAACCAACCATGCCGTAAAGCGGACGCATGCGTAGCTCTGGCACGAAAAGCGTAAGCCGTTCAAGCCTGGCACGTAACCGGTCCCAGTTCGGTGCCGACTCCAGGATTGCCATGGCAACCACCGTGGAGCGCATACTCGGATCTCCGCTAGCCGTGCGAAATGTGGCAGCATCCCAACCGCGCAACTGTTTGCCAACAGATTCAGCGGCCATAGCTATCCGATCTTTTCCATAATGTCGTCGGAGATGTCAAAGTTAGCGTAAACGTTTTGCACGTCGTCGCTGTCCTCGAGTGCTTCCAACATGCGAAATAATTGAAGTGCGCCTTCTTCGTCCATTGGCACAGTCATGCTGGGCATGAAGGTTGCCTCTGCGGATTCGTAATCAATTCCCACGCCTTGAAGTGCAGTACGGACTGCAACAACATCGGTTGCCTCAGAGACAACCTCAAATGCTTCACCATGGTCATTGACTTCTTCCGCGCCCACTTCAAGTACTGCGTCGAGGATTTGATCCTCCGTGACGATATTTCCTTCGGATTCTTTGTTCACAATCACAACGCCCTTGCGTCCAAATAGATACGAAACACTGCCAGGGTCTGCCATAGATCCGCCGTTTCGGGTCATTGCGACTCGAACATCCGAGGCCGCCCGATTGCGATTGTCGGTGAGGCATTCCACGAGAACCGCGACTCCACCGGGACCGTAACCCTCGTACATGATTGTCTGCCAGTCGGCTCCACCTGTTTCTGCACCCGAGCCACGCTTAACAGCCCGTTCAATATTGTCCAGGGGGACCGAATTCTTACGTGCTTTTTGCACAGCATCAAACAGTGTGGGATTTCCCTCGAGGTCCCCGCCGCCCTGTCGAGCCGCCACCTCAATGTTTTTGATCAACTTCGCGAAGAGTTTCCCGCGCCGGGCATCAATGACAGCCTTTTTGTGTTTGGTGGTTGCCCACTTGGAATGCCCACTCATGCTTTCCTCACCATCTCGACAAATAGTTCGTGAACCCTGGAGTCCGCGGTTAGTTCCGGGTGAAATGACGTCGCCAGCAACGTGTCACTTCGCACCGCAACGATCCTACCCGTGTGAACACCTGAATTTACCTTTGCGATTACTTCAATGGACTCGCCTGCGGAATTCACCCACGGAGCTCGAATAAAGACTCCCTCGAACTCCCGCTCTGGCTCACGAATCCCTGTGATGGAAATACCCGTTTCAAAGGACTCGCTCTGACGCCCAAATGCATTGCGCTCTACCGTGATGTCAAGGCCCCCGACCGATTCTTGGTCTGTTATCGCTCCCAGGATGTGGTCAGCGAGCATGATCATGCCCGCACAAGAACCATACATGGGCATTCCTGCCGCCCGGGCTTCACGCATGTACTCCAACAAGCCGAATTTGCGAGCAAGCTTGTCAATGGTCGTAGACTCACCGCCAGGGATCACGAGCGCGTCAACCTCACCCAACTGTCGCAACGTCTTGACGGTGACAGATTTGGCACCCGCTTTTTCCAAAGACAGTAAGTGCTCGCGGACTCCACCTTGAATTGCCAGCACCCCAACTACGGGAACCGACTTCACGGAGTGTTACCAGCCACGATCTTCGAGTCGGTGGTGAACGGGGATGTCCGCAACGTTGATCCCCACCATTGCCTCGCCCAATCCGCGACTTACTTTTGCGACAACGTCAGGGTTATCGAAGTGCATTGTCGCCTGAACAACTGCGGCTGCCCTCTCCGCCGGATTACCTGACTTGAAGATCCCACTACCCACGAAAACTCCGTCGGCTCCCAACTGCATCATGAGCGCACAATCTGCTGGAGTTGCAATACCACCAGCCGTGAACAAGACGGTGGGCAGCGAGCCCGTTCGGGCAACTTCGGCCACAAGGTCATAGGGAGCTTGCAATTCTTTTGCAGCAACAAAGAGCTCGTCAGGTGCCATTGACGAGAGTTTGAGTACTTCGGAGCGAATTTTGCGCATGTGCGTAACCGCATTCGACACGTCTCCGGTACCCGCTTCACCCTTTGAGCGAATCATGGCTGCACCCTCGGTGAGTCGACGTAGTGCTTCACCCAAGTTAGTAGCGCCACACACGAAAGGAATCGTGAACTTCCACTTATCGATGTGATGTGCGTAGTCGGCGGGTGAGAGAACTTCCGACTCGTCGATGTAGTCAACACCTAGGGATTCCAAAACTTGAGCTTCAGCGAAATGTCCGATCCGAGCCTTCGCCATAACGGGGATACTTACCGCTGCCCTAATGGCGTCAATCATGTCTGGATCGGACATGCGGCTAACGCCGCCTTCTGCGCGAATATCTGCAGGGACCCGCTCGAGCGCCATAACTGCCACAGCCCCCGCGTCTTGCGCAATCTGTGCTTGCTCAACGTTGACCACATCCATGATCACGCCGCCCTTGAGCATTTCGGCCATTCCGCGCTTTACACGGGTGGTTCCGGTACTGATTTCACTCGACATGCTTGCCGTCCTCATAGATTGAAGTGCCCGTTAGATGAATCCTGTTTCATGACCAAAACTAAAGTGACTAACTTTCTTGTAAATACAACACCCTAATAACAACACTCTAATAATAGGCGAACCATACCGAGTTGGCATTTCCGGACCTACGATCGCTGGGTCAACTCAACATGGTCGAATATCTCACGGGTGTGAGGAATCGGCGTGTGTCCGGCCAAGTGGAACCACCTGACTGAACGCTGGGTTCTTAATTGCACACAAGCCCGGACTGCATCGTTAAGAAAGCGACGCGAGAGTTCTACTCGCTTTGCCGAGGCAGTGAACTCGGCAAGAATCTCTCGTCCAGCGATTTCGCTCTCAATGAACTCGATCTCCTCGTGGTCCAGAACGGCATTCAAAGCAACTGTGAGTTCAGACTCTGCCGTGTCACGCTGCGTCGAGGAAAGATCCGTAGAGAGTCGGGCTGCCTGCGCCGCTTCGGAAATAAGCAGAGAGGACGCGGGGTCGAGAAAGCCGCTGGCGGCCAATTCAAGTGTCACGCCTGATCTTCGAAGCAAGTGCGAATCAAGTGAAAGGAGCGCAACGTCAATCCGCCTGTGCAGCCGGTCGATTCGTCCAGCTGTCATGTTTAAGTAGAAAGCCAAGATGGCCGCTAACAGGACCGCGGCAATAATCACCACCAGCCAGAAAGTCATTGTTGCTCCTGCGTCTCGCGAGATAACCTGCCGGCGAGGCGTCCCACAACTTGACCTCGTAAGTCTTCTTCCACTTTTTCACCGGGTAAATGCACTGCTTCATAGACCGCTATGACGTCTTCAACTACACGATCCCAATCAAAGTCCATGACGCGAATATTTCCAGCCTCAACCAACTCTTGTCGCTGCTGTGGATGGGTCAACAACTCGACGATCTCGCGTCCTAGAGTGTTTGAGTCCCCAACAGGGAATAGCCTGCCCGCCTTACCTGACTGCAGCACCCGCTCGAATGCGGGTAGATCCGACGCAATAACTGCTGTTCCCGCTGCCATGGCTTCGGCCAAGACGATACCGAAGGACTCCCCTCCAGTATGCGGTGCAACATAGAGATCTACTTGACGCAACGTCCGCCTCTTTTCTTCGTCGGAAATTGATCCAACAAAGCGAACCCGATCACGCCAGTCTGGATCAATGAGTTCATTGAACTCCTCTGGGTCGCCGGGGCCGGCAACAATTACTTCACAACGGCCGAGTTCAGCGAATACATGTGGCAATGCCTCGAGTAGGACCGCGAGTCCTTTGCGTGGTTCGTCTATCCTGCCCAGGAACAGAATTTTTTGAGTTCCTTCCAAAGAGAAACTTTCTTGATCCCGAAAATCTGCGACGCGAACACCGTTAGGGATGAGTACGGCATCACCGCCTATGTGACGGACGAGAGTTTCACGCGCCGCTTCGCTGACCGCGATCCGACCACGAAGTTTTTCCATTGCGGTTTGGGCAACGTAGTACCCGGCAGAAAGCACTCGCGAACGCTCATGTGAGGAGTGCCAGGTGGCTACGAGTGGTCCACGTGCCGCCCAGCAGGTCAGCAGGGATGCACTTGGCGCAAGTGGTTCGTGAATGTGAACAACATCAAATTCGCCCTCTCGGATCCACTGGCGAACCCTTCGCGTTGCACGAACCCCGAAACTCATCCGTGCGACTGCCCCATTGTAGGAAACCGCAGTGGGTCGACCTCCGTCAACTACGTAGTCCGGCAATGCATCTGGATCCTCAACCGGTGCCAGCACGCTCACTTCGTAACCCTTAATCTGCAGGGTCAAAGCCAGATCGGCAACGTGGCTGCGAACACCCCCAGGGACGTCCCACGAGTACGGGCACACAAGTCCTATTTTCTTAATGGTCACCGCTTACCCCTGTCGGAAACCCAAATCTTTTGCAGCATGTGCCAATCCTCAGGGTGTGCGTAGATCCCCAACTCAAAGGCACTAGCAATCTGTTGTGTCATGTGTGCGACCCGTTCGACTTTGGGCAACTCCTGCGGGATGGAGATTCGCTCGTGCACAACCCCAATCGTCCGTGGGCCTTCATAGTGCATGGTGACCGGGTACAGCGGCGCTCCCGTCACGAGCGCGAGGGTTGCCGGACCCGCAGGGAAGGATGCTTTCTCACCAAAGAAGTCGACTTCAAGGCCATTACGCGAAATGTCGCGATCCCCCAGTAACGCAACCAATCCGCCGACGCGTAAGCGCTCTATCAAATTACGCATCACATCTGGATCTCCGAGCGGAAGCACTTCCATTCCCAGTGACTCGCGGTAGGACACAAACTGGTCAAAGAGTTTCTCAGGTTTTAAACGCTCCGCGACCGTTGTTAGTTGACCGTACCGCTGTGTGGCCCAGGCACCTGCCAGGTCCCAGTTCGCCATGTGTCCGGGGATCATGAGCGCTCCAGTGCCGCTGTCAAGGGCTGCGTCCAAGAGTTCCACGCCGCGTAACTCGAATCGTTCATTGATCTGTTCTGGTTGCATTTTGGGCAGACGGAATGCTTCACACCAGTACCGCATGTAGCTGCGCATCCCAGCCCTGCTGAGTGTGTTCAACTCGTTGGCATCTAAATCGGGTCGAACCCTTAACAAATTTTTGTTCAGTTGATCCACACCACCTGCGTTCTGCCACCACAAAGTGTCCGCCGCCGTCCGAAAAACCTGTTGCGCCGCACGTTCAGGCATCCGTTTAGTCGCGGCCCAGCCAGCGGCGTACGCCCAATTGGTTGCCGAGTCAATGACGGCTTGTGAATTTGCCACTATTTAATCCCGCTACGAGTTGTCACTACGAGGCTTGAGTTGCTTGCGTACATGGACCATCCGCTGCACTACGGTCGCCAAACCAAGGATTGCGAGCGCCCAAACCACAATGTCGAGAACCCACGGGACACCAACACCTGAGAGAAACAACGCAGCAAGGATCGCAATTAGACGTTCAGCCCGTTCAACAATTCCAACGTTTGCTTCCGCTCCGACGGCCTCTGCTCGAGCCTTCGTGTAACTCGTGACCTGACCTGCAACAAGTGCAATGAGCGTGCCTGCAGCCAGCCACATTTCCCCACTCGTAGCCGCCCAGAAAGCCACCGATCCGAAAATTGCGCCGTCAGCTACCCGATCCAAGGACGCGTCAAGAAAATTACCCCAAGGACCGCTCGTGCCCTTCATCCGCGCCATAGCACCGTCAAGCAGGTCGGCCAGCGCGAACACAACCACTCCTATAACGCCCAGCACGAAACTGCCTTGGGCCAGAAACACAACCGACACGGCAACCGCGCCCAAAGTGCCAACAACCGTCACCGCATCGGGTGAGATCCGTAGGCGCAGTAGAAGTTTTGCGGGCGGGTCAAGCAGCCCGCTGACCGCCTTGCGTGCTTTAGGGTTATTGAGCATTGCGTGGATGCTACCGTCCGCCCGTGCCAAACAATGCATCAATCGCAGTGCTTGCGACCGATCCACTTCTCGCACAACACCTGTCCCAAAGACTCAACAGGTACAGAAACTTCCAAGAAGCACACATTGTGGGCGAAAATACGGCTGACTCGACAATCACATTCGGGGCAATGGTTTCCCTGAACGCGTTTCCCGCACTACCCGAACAGTTTTCCCCTTTCGCACTTGGCTCATTTATCTGTTGGGGCGCTGATATCGCACTCCTTGTGGTCGACAGCTCGGCGGGAATAGACGCAGAATCAATCGCACGGGCCCAAGAGGTCGCCCAACACCACCCACTCATGGTCGCGATTACCGGACTTGATGCACCAAGGGCAAACTTCGACGAAACTTTGGCCGTCATTTCACGTGTCATGGATCAGGGACACCACGCAGTTGCCATCACACTGCCGGTTCTTGCTGAGTCAGTTGACGGGGAAGAACCTTTGGTCAACGCAATTTTGGACCTGGTCGACCTAGAGATCCGAATCCAAGACGAGCAGGGAACAACAACTACTCACGAACTTGAATCTGGCCACTACGACTTGATCGAATCCCACCTTGAGGCACTCACAAATGCGGTAGTTGTTACCAGCACAGACGACACTCTTACCCGGTCCGTTTTAGCCCACGGCTTTGATTCCGCCGACCAATTGCGTGAGGAACTCTTAACGGCAGCCGCCCGAAGCGAAATTATTCCAGTGTTTGCGATCGAGGGGCCAATTGGAATTAGTGAATTGGCGCAGTTCGCCACGGAACTCGACAGCCATTCGTGGACACCAACCCAATCGGATACATCGGAACTCATTGCAACCGCACTTACCAACAACTCCGTGCGCGTGTGGCAAGGGGAACTCACCCTCGGTGCCTACTACGCTCACGAAACGCAGATCGAGATTCAGCAGATCACCGGAAGCCGAGGTGAGCAACAACACACAGCGGTCCAGGGTGAAGTAGTTGTTGTCAAAACACGCACAGAACTCGTTCCCGGCTCACTTATTCAGCGCGCGAAATCCAACCCTCTTGCAATAGATCACGTGTTTGAGTAAGTAGTTGCGGCAACACTTTTGTCTCACCAATAATCGGCATGAAGTTGGCATCCCCGCCCCAGCGAGGAACAACATGTTGATGCAGGTGCGCTGCAATCCCCGCACCTGAAATCGATCCCTGATTCATACCGAGGTTGAAGCCTTGCGCCCCAGACACCACTCGCAACGTCTCCATGGCCTCCTGCGTGAGCCTAGCGATTTCATCACGCTCTAAGTCGGTTAAATCGGTGTAGTCCGCGACATGGCGGTAAGGGCAAATCAGAATGTGACCCGCGTTGTAGGGATACAAATTCATGACGACATACGCGAATGCACCCCGATGGGCAACCAGATCGAGTTCTTCGCTTCCATCCAAGTCGGGTGCGGCGCAAAACGGGCAGCGGTCAGGATTGTTGCCACCACGCAAGTATTCCAACCTGTGCGGTGTGTAAATCCGATCCCACGACTGGGTCACGTTAGACCTGAACCCGATCAGCGATAGCAGAAGTGATCTCTGCAATCGCATCGGCGATCAACACGCCGTTTTTTTGCGTTCCATCCCGGTACCGGAATGAAACAGCACCGGCCGCAACATCCTCGTCCCCCGCAATCAGCATGAACGGAACTTTCTGTTTCTGTGCGTTACGAATCTTTTTCTGCATGCGGTCATCGGATGAATCCACTTCGATGCGAATCCCCTCTGCCCGCATTTGCAATGCAACACCTTCAAGGTAGTCAACGTGAGCGTCCGAGATCGGAATCCCTTCGACCTGCACGGGAGCCAGCCACGGCGGGAACGCGCCCGCATAGTGCTCCAATAACACAGCGAAGAAACGCTCAATTGAGCCAAAAAGCGCCCGGTGCACCATGATCGGTCGTTGCTTAACACCGTCAGACCCTTGGTACTCAAGGTCAAAGCGTTGGGGCAACTGGAAGTCAACTTGAATCGTTGACATTTGCCAGGTGCGACCGATTGCGTCTCTTGCCTGTACCGAAATCTTGGGGCCGTAAAACGCTGCACCACCTTCGTCGAGTACCAGTTCAAGGTTTTGCTTTTCCGCAGCAAGGCGCAGGAACTCGGTGGCAACCTCCCACTCTTCATCCGTACCAACGCACTTTTCGGGATTCTTAGTCGATAGTTCCAAGTAGAAATCGGTCAATCCGTAGTCGCGCAGCAGCCCCAGCACAAAGTCCAAGAGAGAGTTTAACTCGCCGGGAAGTTGCTCCAGGGTGCAATAAATATGTGCATCGTCCTGAGTGAACCCGCGGGCGCGTGTGAGTCCGTGCACAACCCCTGATTTCTCATACCGATAAACGGTGCCGAATTCAAAGAGACGCAATGGCAATTCACGGTAGGAACGTCCGCGCGCTGAGAAGATCAGGTTATGCATGGGGCAGTTCATTGGCTTGAGATAGTAATCCGCCCCTTGACGTTTTAATTGTCCATCAGGGTGATACTCCGCATCGAGATGCATGGGTGGATACATTCCGTCTGCATACCAATCAAGGTGACCAGATTGTTCAAAAAGTGCAGCTTTAGTTATATGCGGGGTATTCACAAACTCGTAACCCGCTTCTTCGTGCCGCTTGCGGGAGTAGTCCTCCATGACCCGGCGAACGATTCCGCCTTTGGGGTGGAAGACCGCCAAGCCAGACCCGACTTCTTCAGGGAAGGAGAACAAGTCCAGCTCGGTGCCTAATTTGCGGTGGTCTCGCTTTTCAGCTTCTGCCAGAAATTCGAGGTACGCCCGCAAATCTTCCTTGCTCGCCCACGCTGTTCCATAAAGTCTTTGCAGTGACTCCTGCTTTTGATCCCCCAACCAGTAAGCGGCAGAGGAGCGCATGACCTTCACGGCATTCTGGGGAATATAAGACGTGTCAGGTACGTGTGGTCCGCGACATAAATCACCCCAGCAGGTTTCACCGGTCTTTGCATCAACGTTGTCATAAATCGTGAGTTCGGACCCGCCAACTTCCATGACCTCGGGGTCAAGGACCTGTGCGCCCGAATCAGCACCAATAAGTCGCAATTTGTATGGCTCATGAGCCAATTCAGAAAGAGCCTCATCTCGCGTAACAACTCGCCGACTAAATTTTTGGCGAGATTTAATGATGCTCACCATCTCTTTTTCAATCGCCACTAAATCCTCAGGCTTGAGTGGCTCGGGAAGATCAAACTCGTAATAAAACCCGTCAGTGATGGGTGGTCCAATTCCCAATTTGGCGGTCGGGATCAGATTCTGGGTGGCCTGAGCGGCAACGTGAGCCGCCGAGTGACGCAGGATTGACAAACCTTCTGGACTGGAAATGTGAACACCGCTGACCGTGTCACCTTCACTCAAGGGAGCAACCAGATCAACCGTCACACCATTCACTCTCGCAGCAACAACCCCGCTCTGCTTGGGGAACAGTTCCACAGCGCTGGTACCAGCTTCAAGCTCAGCGACCCGTGATCCAGCTTCTTCTACGACTGTGACCTGCACGGGATTCCTCCAATTTTCCAATTTCCACGTCATTTCCGGTGGGCGATACTGGGTTCGAACCAGTGACCCCTCGCGTGTGAAGCGAGTGCTCTACCACTGAGCCAATCGCCCGGAACAGCGCTTAACCGTACTACGCAACCTACAAGGCCATTCGGCAGCAGCGCCGAAACAGTCAACTGCCGCCGGGAAATACATGGATTCATGTATTTACGGGTTACGTTTAAGCAAATATTCAAATCAACACATGCAGGATCTGCATGTACAAAGGAGTAGGTTGATGAAGTTGTCTTCCCATCTGCGCCGCACAATTGGTGTGTTGGCCAGTCTCACCCTCGTAACGGGTGCTATCGCAATTGGCAGCCCAGCTGCACAGGCCGCTGGAACCCTCACCGGGCCATCAAGTGCCAATCCCTCACAGCAGGTCACATTCACCCTTCCCAATCCACCTGCTGGCAACCTGGTTCTCGAGGACACAAACGGCCAAGGCTATGCCTACCAGACTGCCGGATTAGGCGACCCCAGCGCGCTCTTCACATTTGTCACACCGACCAATACCCAAACCCTTAACCTGTTAGTCGCTGACCAAAATACAGGCGAAGGAATTTCCAACACGGTCACTCTCAACGTCGGTGGAGTTGTTGCCACTACGACAACTATCGCCGCTCCCAACACAGCGACCCTGGGTAAGTCAATAACGATCACAGCGACCGTTACCAGTTCTGGCGGCAGCCAGTACAACCCACCTGGTCAAGTTCGCATCACAGATGCAAACAACGCGACAATCACCACGATGGGACTCACTAATGGTCCGGCATCGGGTCAGTCCTACGCATATTTCCGTTGGACTCCACCGACTGCTGGAACATATTTCTTCATTGCGACCTACATTCCTTCAGCAGGAAGTCTGGCTACCGGATCAACATCGATTCAAGACTCGGTAATCGCGACGCCGAGTGGAAACACGATTTCCATTTCCGCACCGCCCACCATGAACCTCAACACTCCGGTTGTACTGACAGCGTCAGTGTTCCCATCCAACACCCAAGGTTCAGTTGGCTTCACCGTTAATGGCGCACCAATCAGCGCTTCAATCCCAATTAGCAATGGTAAGGCTTCATTTACTTGGACCCCCAACATTGCAGGCAAGATCACTCTTGGTGCCAACTACACGACGAACACAGGTGGCTCAGGATCAACCTCAGAGACGATCACCGTTAACAGTGCACCTGCAGCAACCGACGTAATCACTCTCGTGCAGCCAGGTTGGGGACCTTGGACCAATGGTGGCAGCTACAACATGGGTAATGGTTCCAACTTTGCGTTCCAGGCAAGCACGCTCTCTGGTGCTCCCGTATCGTTGAGTGAAACTGGACCTTGCCAGATAACCGGTCTCACGTTGACCGTCAACGCTGGCACAGGGGCCTGCAACATGAAGGCCACTTCACCCGGAGGCAACGGCTACGCCGGAGTCACCTATAACTACACGATCAACCTCGTTCCAGGAACCCAAACAGCAACCCTTTCGGCACCACCTTCAGGCCGCTACAAGGTCAAGCGCGTACTCGTTCTGGAATCCCCAAATCAGCAGGACACTAATGCCGGCCAGAACATCACCTGGAAGATCAAGAAACCCGGCAAGAAGCACTGCAAATTGCTTTACCCGAATAACGGTTCAGTCACCTTAAAGATCAAGAACAAGGGCACCTGCACAGTGATCGGTAAAGCACCCGGGATCTCCGGACAGTGGCAACCGTTCAAAACTGCCCGTAACTACACCGGGCGTTAAACACAAGAGAGAATATTAGGTTGGGCGGGATTCCTTCGGGAGTCTCGCCCAACTTTCTTTTTCGAATCTAACGCGAGCCAGATAAGAGTCGCCCATTAATTGCAATCGATCACATGAGACGTCAAATATCCATTCCGAACCACCAACAGCGGCAGAGTGAATCGGCTGGACCCCCCTAGTACTGGATAACAACGCCGCCGAACTCGCTTGCTCCAAATCCTTTACGTCAATTTCAGCCTCAATGACTAACCCGAGTTCGAGCAGAACTGAACGAGTGATCCCCGGCAAACACCCGGTGGTCAACCCCGGAGTCACCGCCACTTCGTCGATCACTAACACGATATTGCTCGTGCTTGCCTCCGAAAGGTGACCTGATGCGTCGAGGAATAACGCTTCCGAGAACCCTAGTGATTGAGCCCAGTCCAACGCGACCACATTCTCGGCATAGGACACCGACTTGGCACCTGCAATCGCCGAATGCGCATTCCGAGTCCACGGAGCCAAGACGACACTGGCACTTGGGGGCCATGCATCAATATCAACTACTGAAAGCACAAGGTCGTCTCCGCCAAAAAACGTTACGCGAAGTCGCGCACGTGGTGCAAGCCCGTGCGATGCCACAAGCTTATTCACTCCAACTCGAATTGCATCAAGATCAGGGAACAACAGTCCACTGATCGTGCAAGAATTAAGTAAACGAGTCAGATGCTCTTCCAAGAACAACGGAACCTGATCTTCCACCAGAATTGTTTCGAAAACACCCCGGCCGGTTAACACTTCTTGAGTAAGTGCAATTGTTTCCGCGGAAACCCACCGGCCCTGCTGCCATTGAATTATTTTCATTCTTGGTCACTCGAAAGAGCCGCGATATTCGCCAAGTGTCTCGCCTTTAGTTCGGTTTCATCCCACTCTTGCTTAGGATCAGACCCCCACGTGATGCCAGCACCGGTTCCGAACTTGAGTTGATCTTGGTCAACCCAAAAAGTGCGGATCGCAACTGCCAGGTTTGCAGTCTGAGCGTCTGAATCAATCCAACCAAAAGCACCACAATACGGACCTCTAGCTTCGGGCTCAAGTGACTCGATCAGGTCAAGTGCAGCAATCTTGGGTGCCCCCGTAATTGATCCCGGCGGGAAAGTTGAGTCAATAATCTCGCCCCAGCCAACTGATGGCTGGAGTTCACCTTGAACCGTTGACACGAGGTGAACCAGTCCCGGGTGACGCTGGACATCGAGAAGGTCAACGGCCTTGACACTCCCGACCGTGCAACAACGTGACATGTCGTTCCGAACAAGGTCGACAATCATGATATTTTCTGCCCGGTCTTTCTCCAATAACTCCTCGGGCTTACGGGCTGTTCCTTTAATCGGCTTACAAGCCAAGGTCGACCCCGATCGTGATAGGTACAGCTCCGGGCTCGCACAAGCAACGAAGACCCCTAGTTCAGGAATTCGAAGTCCACCAGAGTGCGGGGCTGGATTTCCTGCCGCGAGAAGTTCGTCTAAGGCCATGATGTCGCTTGAGTGATCGAAGGCCTGCGAACGTACCCGACAAATATTTGCTTGGTACACATTGCCTGCAGAGATCGCTGTGCGGGTGCGCTCCACTGCTTGTTCATAGGAACCTTGATCCATTGAACTGGTCCACCCGGTGAATTCCACCCCGGACCAGGTGCCAACCGTTCCCGCGCGAGGAGTTCCTTCCCAGGAGCTGAACCTCGCAAACACCGATTCCCCTGAAAACGGAATCAAGACGGCCCAGCGCCCCCCAAATTCCACCCGAGCAACGTCGTGGGTCACCTCAACCAGGTCGTAGGCGTATTGATTCCCAAATCGAGCCATGGGGGCCGAAGGCAACATCTCGCGTTCGCCCGAACCCTCGTCCATGACGCTAGCCTGCCGGGTCATTTCGGGGCGACCGCTTCGGGTCTGCTAATTGCTGTCATATAGTGTTTGGTCTCGCTTCACAGATGAGAGTCGGTGAGCGTGCGGACGTAGCGCAGCTGGTAGCGCATCACCTTGCCAAGGTGAGGGTCGCGGGTTCGAATCCCGTCGTCCGCTCGAAGGGTAAAGCAATTCAATAGCCCATCTGGTGGAGTGGCCGAGAGGCGAGGCAACGGCCTGCAAAGCCGTGTACACGGGTTCGAATCCCGTCTCCACCTCACAAAATCCAAAGACGACGAGCGCAGTGGAAGCGGTAGGTGATTCTCCCGTTGGCTTTCACTTGTTGGCGCGCACATCCGATCGGAACTTGACATACCTTGCCGGCCCGCCAGCCGTAGGCTTCAGGGCCAGCGTGTACCGACCGGACAAATCGATCCGGATTACAGGAAGCGCAACCACTCCTTCGGCATTGGATCTGACCGTGCCCACGATCGCATCAGTTTCGGGCTGAATCAGACTAACTGTGTAATCACTCAATGGCTTGAGCCCACCAGCAACCAATCCCAATGGCTGGCCCGCCTCCGTTTTTACGACCGGGGCACGTGACAAGCGCACGTTGGGAGCGTGAACCATGGTCCGATCCTTCACCCTCTCAGCCTGATTGTCGCTGAGAAGCACGACGCCCGGTCGAACCAACTCGGCTTTGCCGGGGTTCCGTAAAGCCGCCGGAACAAGGATCATCTTGGGCGGTACGTATGTCGTTGATACTGATTCGCTGTAAGGGAGGATGGAAGGAGGCTGGTCACCCGGAGTCGGGTAATACATTCGGATCATTGCCTGAATATTGGTCGAAACCGCCGCCTCTGCCCCATACAACTCGTCGTAGTAGGCCGAATTGGGCGTGGGAATCCAGTTCGAAGCCTGCGCGCCCGCTGGAAGAGTGGGTGCGAGCCAGATCGTCACCGAACCGTCGCTATTGAGGGCAAGGTTTCCGGCATCTAGTTGATCCGAACCCAACTGCGAGACCGGTTGAACAAGTCCAAAAGTCAACGTGCCTGATCCAGGCAGTAGCGAAACCACGTCGCCCGCCTTTCCACCCAAGGATCCACTTTGCTGGACGGGGACATTCCCTGGGGACAATTCCTGCGACCACGTGCGCGACAACTCGAAGGCATACTGGCCAGCTGCCGGCTGGTTCGGTTGTGTGGCCACGTAGTAAACCGCACCAGGCTCCAGTCCGTATTCGGCCGCATTAGACCCAAACACCATTGGAGAGCTCTGTTCGATTGGTCCCCATGCAGGGGCATTCACGGTCAGGGTGTTTCCACTCACCGAAACGATTTGAGTGCTCGAAGCGTCTGAGTACGCCGTGTTCAATGCGCTCGTTTGTGGAATAAAGGGAGCAGAACTAGATGATGCGTCCGGTTGGTACACCTCGAGTGACCAGAAGCCGGCCACCTTGCCGTTCCGTTTCACCATAGGAGGCAAAATTCCCTCGACAGGGTAGCTCGTATAGCTTGAGGCCGGCACCTTAAAGGTAATCGAGTAGGTGTTGTTCCCATCCAACTGGCTGTTACCGTCATTGGAGTTCATCGTGGGGTAGACCGCGTCCAAGGGCACATTTGCCGAACCGCCGGCAAGAACCACCACCGCGCGCGCAATGTAACCAACGGGCGTGTTTGGGTAGGTGCCAATCATTTTGTTCAGGTAGGTCCAGTAGTTGGTCGCTGCTTTCGCCGTCCCAGTTGCCGCCAAAGCCTGAACGTCCGATACCCCTCGCTGAAAGCCGATTTCCAGTGCAGCGAATTGTTCAGCACCCCAGTCGCTGGGAGCGGTGAACCCAGCCGCCGTTAGTCCAATGGGTGCAAATCTGTCCAGGGTGGGTTGTTGGTCAAACGATGGCATGTTGTACATCGAAGATGACCCGTTGTCAGGGATATACCAATCAGGTAGAGCAGTTATGGGTGTGCCGTTCATGGCAGTTTCCGCAGTCGGCAAGGGGCTGTCAAATACACTCCGCCCCACTTGTGTGAAAAAAGCTAAGGCGTTTGTTGGCGCAGACTTCCAAGCCTGAGCCTCTTCCAACTGTTGACCGCTGGGGACGAAGTTGTCGAAGGTAGTGGGATAAACAGGAACGTACTTGTTGGCCTGGAATTGCGTCAAAGTATTGAGCGCAAACTTTTGGACAACGTTCGTGCGGACATTCGCAACGGAATTCGGGTCCTCAGACGATGTGAGCGAGTTCGCCCTGATGCGGACGAGCAGCCAGTTGAGATTCGAGGTGCTCGCCATGACGGGATACACCTGACCGTTCAGTCTTAAAGTCGATTGTGACGCCGCGGGGTCGTTAGGGCCGACCAAAATATAGGACGTAGACGTCGAAGTCGGAGTAGTTCGGTTACCGATGCTGCCAATACCGTTGACAAAGTTATCCAAGTAATTGGCAACGTAATACTGTCCGGTCGTTGGAGGCACTGTGAGCACCATTCGCTCACCCTTGGAAGCGTTGAAGTCCACGAAGCCGTTGACGTACAGGATGGATGAATCCCCTGCATTCGTGGCGTTGTTGTTCCAGGCTGCTTCATTATTTCCATATTTGAGCGTATTGACGGGAGCGCTCACTAGTTCCTGATAGTTGGAAAAGCGGTACACAAATTCAGGGGCCAAACCCCACACGTAGGCATCCCGCGCAAGATCGCGTATTGCGATGAGGTTGGGGGTAATGTTCGGTCGCGCCGCAAGCGTTGTCAGGCTCTGGCCAGCCAGCATGACGGTTACCACAGTCAAAGTCAGAGCCGCAACCTTGAACGGACGAATTCTTAACACGTCACTCCTTGATTACGGGCCCTTGCCACCGCATTGCGAAAAGTACTCTCAACTCAGCAACTTAACACCGGCCACAAGCGTGAGCTGGCATCACACTCTTCACAATAGGCATTTCAATGCCTCACAAGCGAAGATTTCGCCCAGTAAGGAACTTGAATGACTGCCTGCAGGACTTGCATTGACCCATGATGGCGAGCATGACTTTATGCGGTAGTCTTCTGCGCGTATCCCGGCATGGAGAGACTAATTTTTTTGCTTGACCTCGACGGTGAACGGCTAATTATTGGCTAACACAGCGAAATGAGCCGTGAAAGGTTTAGGGCAAGTCTTCACTCGGGCGATTGGCGCAGGGGTTAGCGCGCTTCCTTGACATGGAAGAGGTCACAGGTTCGATTCCTGTATCGCCCACCACCGAATAAACGTTACACCGCAACGGGTTGGGGAGTTCAAGCCCTGGGGTCACTTAATTATTTCTGATAACATGGAAGCCATTGAGAAGCCATTCACCGTTATAGACTTATCCCATGCCCACCGACGACGCCGCGGTTGCAGAACTGGCCGGTAGCATCCTCCGCCCTCATCGTGAGTATCGGGAGAGCTCACGGCGAGAGCAACGGGAACAGCCGGAGCTTCGGGCACGGTCCAAGGCGATCCTCGACGCCGCTGCGGGGTTCCGGCTGGCTGTCCAGGTCCGCGACGAAGCGGCCACCGTCGATCACTTCGCGCAGCTGCGGCGACTCGTCAACTAGGTCGCTAGGCCTGTGTAGCGGTCCACTTCGGCCAGCGGTTGTATCCGACGTCGGGATTGTTCGATCCGAGGCGACGTATCCACTCCAGCTCGACAGCCCGAGCCTCCTCACGCGTCGCTTCCTCAGACTCCCACAGCAGCTGCTTCCTGACGGTGAAGTCCCGCCGGTCCTCGGAGGTGAAGTCCTCCGCTACAACCTTCGGGTCGACTGAACCGAAGTAGGTGATCTGGTCGAGGTGGTCGACCCCGACGTAAATCTTCCCGTTCGGGTAGGTGATCTTGTAGACGTTCGGCATGAGTCCCTAGCTAGCGCAGACGGTCGATGGAGTCAATCTGGTCGCGTCGTGTGACGTGTGCACACCGTGTGTTGCTCGTTGCGCACAGGCTCCGGCGCGTGGACGCGCGCCCGAGAAAGAACTTTTTTCTACATCAAGACTTCCCGAAGCAAGATTCCGTTATAGTACCCCTATCAATATTTCTATGTTCAAGGCGTCCCGTGCGACGCGACCACATTGGAAGGACGCCCCATGATCTTTTTCGTTGAGGAAGACATCGACAACTACCAACGCTTCTGCGATTGGTTCAACGTCGAGGCAATCCCGCAGATTGAAGCGGTTGGCGGGTCGGTCTTGGTGCAAGGCGTCGACCGTGACAATCCGCAACATTTGCGGTTGGTCATGCAGATGCCTGATCAGGCGACCCTTGATGGTTTCCTGGGTAGCCCGGATTTCACAACCGCACGTCAAAACGCAGGCGTAAAGGTCGAGACCACGGTCATTACCTTCCTCGCAGACTGAGCACTGTCCCTTCCGGTGCTGGCAACGGCCAGGAGTGGGAATAACGCTCACGTGAGCAACTATGAAGAGCCGGCCGAGATCGATGGAGTGCATCGCTTCGAGCCTTGGCACGAGATCAACCGAGGAGATCCGATCGAGGCTCTCGAGCTGCTCATATGGGAGAGCGAGCTCGGTTGGCCGGCGAGCACTCCGACACGGTGACGACATCGGCCGCCGGGTGGAAGCCATAACCCGACGGCCGTGCCGCTCCCGGTTGCCTCGACCGAGCCGAGGAGATCCCACGGCCGAGGAGTTTTGCTTACTTCGCCACCACCGGAACCGAGCCCCACGAGAGCGGCTTCCGGGGATCGAGCGCGTCCTCGGCCTGCAGCTGCGCAAGAAGCTGGCGAGCGTTAGTGAGCGCTCCTGTCCGAGCCGATGGCGGCATTGATGGATCATCGGCGAGAGAGCTTGCGAGACGGAGAGCGGCCAAGAGTACCGCTCTCCGCTCATCGGTAGTTGTCCGGCGAGATGGATCGAGATCCTTTGCCGAGTCTGCTACCGAACTCACGGTCGGCTTCGGCTTTGCTGGTGTGCGCTTTGCGGCTGGCTTCGGCTTTGCTGGTGTGCGCTTTGGCTCGGCAACTGTTGCATTTGCAACATTGCTCACCCCCGACTCGGACATCATCGCCATGGTGTCGATGAGCTGCGGCTTCGCTTTCGCCATTGCACGCTTGTCGGCCGGGCTCTTCCGTGGCCGGCGCTTGTACGGAATTTTGCCTAATGAGTCATTGCCCACGACAAGCCCTCCTAATAGTTTCACCGAGTCTTGACATGGAAGAGGTCACAGGTTCGATTCCTGTATCGCCCACTACCGATAAGTGATGCAGCCCAACGGGTTTCGAATATCACACTCCTACTCTTGTCATCGCTCGAGGTCGATTGTGCGCCACTTGTGCCCGATTCGGCCGCGTATCCTTGCTGCGTGAACACTCTCGGTCACTACACACCAGAACAGTTGCGCAATGGAATTTCCGATCTCATGTATTTCTTGGCCAACACTCGTCTCGACTCGGTCATTTGGCGAGTGCAAGAGGACGCGATTGATGGTCGACACGACCACAGTGAGCCACGGGAAGATTCAGCGAGCGACCTCCGCAACCTTAGATAGAGTTCTCTCGTGAAAAAGACTCGACCGGCAATGAGACGCGCAGGCGGCCTTGTCGGGGGTGTGCTCATGGTCATGGTGAGCGGCTGCGGTACCGGGTCTTACAGCGGCTCGGACGAGCAGTGCGATACGTCCACTCCGTACGCCGAAGGCGACTTCTCCTTTACATACAACCTCGATAGCAGCCTGCCCGGCGAGTGGGTAGAAGAATTCACCACCATCATGGGGAACCTGAATGAATGGGCCCCGGTTCCAGCGTGCGTGCATGATGTGCCGGAGATGTCGTCACCGATGAACATCTACGCGTGGAATGGCGCCGTTGAGAATCCGTTCCCTGAGAAACCCGACATGCAGGGCGCGAGTATCTCCGGCGACGGATCGGAAACCTGGATGGTTCTGGAGATCCCCGAGTATGACTTGACCTACGACAGCTTGCATAGGTACTCCGTCATCGTGCACGAGTACTGGCACGTCTATCAGCTGGGCCTCACGCGAGACAATGACGCGCCCACCTGGTTGTGGGAGGGCGGCGCAAAAGTCGCCGAGGAGTTCTACTCACAGCAGGAATACGGACAAAGCGAATTCGATAACGGTCTCTTTCCGATCATGGCGTCTGGATTGAGTCAACCGGCGGCTTTCGAAGAGTACGTCGACGGTGACCTGGACATCAATTACAACACCTCCACCTTTATGGTCCTAGCGCTCGCGAAAGAGTTGCAGGAGGCGCAGGGACTAAGCGAGGCCCGAGCCTTTGAAATGATCTTGAAGGATTTCCAGGCAGCGAAGTTGACCGAGCCGGACTGGAAGATTGCGTTCGCTGCGACCTTCTCCGTGAGTCCGGAGGAGTTCTACGCAACGTTGGATCAGTACCCTACCGTCGCCTCGGATGAGGACTGGTTCGAAGGAGACGTTCTCGACGTCCCATCTCTGATGCCGAGTAAGGACCTGACCTTCACGGATGTCCTCTCGGCCTCTGCTGCGTAAGAGCAAATCGGGCGAATCTGTCTCACCGGGAGCGGCGGGATCCATGGGCCGATGCTTTCACGGCTCACCGACAGTGCGCGATGAACGGCACAGGGTCAGTGGGTGAAGGCGAGTTCGATGAGGAT
Source organism: Actinobacteria bacterium UBA7422 (assembly GCA_002469525.1). GTDB lineage: Bacteria > Actinomycetota > Actinomycetes > S36-B12 > S36-B12 > UBA4592. The sequence goes on along the minus strand of DKME01000110.1, from coordinate 16,414 downwards.
GATGCCGCCGCCGAGGAGTCCGTAGATCGTCCCCCACTGCCACTGCCTCCGGCGCGCAAGCCCGGAGCGGCGGGCGGCGAAAGCCCCCCAGAAGAACAAACTGGCCACACCGAGGACTTCGGCTATGCGGACCACGGCGCGGGGATCTTGCTCCACGATCAACAACACCAGCCCGAGGACGACCACGGGTATCCCTACCGCGACGTACTGCACGGCGATGCCGAGTAGGTGTCGGCGCTCTTTGGCCGATAAGCGCTTACCTGTGCGAATCTGCACGTCGAGCGCATCGGAGAACGCGTGCGCGAGGGACAGCGCCGTCAACGGCGCGAATACGACAACCATGAGGTCCATGAACGGCGTACCGGACCACGGCTCGGCTTCCTCGCTATAGACGGCCAGTGCGACCATCAAGATGATGGTCGCGTAGATCAACCGGTGCGGATCAAAATCGATTCTCCCTACGTACAACTGGGCGTGCTTCTCGTCGTATTCGCTCTCCTTCTCCACCGCAGTAGCCTAGCCACGACCCAAGGATTCGTCCGCCTGTCCGGGGTCGGACGAGTCCCCGACGCGGACCACCTGCGGGTCAGAGCTGGTCCGCCCAACTTCCCCCGAACTCGAAACCTTCCACGGTCTCGTCTCCCTCAACCCACGCGTCGTGTCCAGGCATGACCGAGTAGGCGTCTCCGGCTCCGTACGTCGTTTCCGTTCCGTCATCGTGGACCACGCGAACGCGGCCCTGGGTAACTACACCGAGATGACGGACCTGACATGAGTCAGTTCCCACCATCGGCTTGATGTGGTGCGACCAGCGCCAACCAGGCTTGATACGCATGCGCGTCACTTTCACGTCGCCGAACTCCACGATGGCGGCCTCGCCGAGATCATCCGGGAGAACGTTCTTTATGCCAGCACTGTCGAAACTCTTTACTTCTACATTTGTCATAGAAAACATGCTAGATGGATCCACGCCCCCCTGCAAGCGCGTTGCGGGAAATCGTTGCAGTTGGTCTGTTTGGGGTGCCTCGGCCGATGAGCCGAGCCGTCCCGATCCTCGTCGCGCACCTGCACGGCCAGGCGAAGACAACATGTGTTAAAGCCAACTTGAAAAAGGCTAGTCTGAAGGGTGCGAACCTGAAGGGTGCGAACCTGACCGATTCTAGTTTGAGCAACGCAGTTCTCACTGGCGCGAACCTAACTGGCGCGAGTTTAGTAGGGGTGAAGCGCTTTTACGACATTTACGCTGATGGCGGGATCAAGGGAAGTCCGTCACTCCCTAAAAACTGGAGATTGGTGAATGGCTACCTCATCGGACCTAATGCAGACTTGGATCGCAACAAAAACAACGGTGCGGACTTGTCGGGCGGGAACTTGGTCGGTGCCAATCTCAAGGATGCGGGGTTGAACAATGTCAATTTCAGTGGTGCAGATTTGACTGGCGCGAATTTGAAAGGCGCATCGGGGGCTGGGATCAACTGGACTGGCGCCACGTGTCCGAATGGTCAACCTGCTGCCGGTAGCCCCGCTACCTGCTAACCCACAATTGATCATCTGACCAGACGTATACCGAGCGGCTTACGTTGCGGCGTTCTCAACGTGACCTAGTGAGGCGTAGTTGCAATGCTGGTACCCGCCTGACGCGGGAAGCCAGTAAGTGCGACCCCCTCTGGCTCTATTTGATGGCTCTATTTGAGGTACTTCTATCTACACCGATAGTCGGGTTGAGCATAAGTCCAGTATGTTTTTAATCGGTCGCATTTCTTTTCCCTCGAACGCCTTCTATGACTCTTTCACATTTCACAATCCCGGGTTGCCCGGTCAAAGCACCTTCTCGGCAAAGGCAGATATTGCCATCGTGGCAGCCTCTAGCCTGTGTGGATGCAGACTCATGATCCGCCACTTTCATTAGCGTGATTGGGGGCCTTCTCATCACCCTCGTAATGGTCACCAGTCCGGTAGTTCTGTGGATTCTGCTGTCACTGGTGACCTTAATGAGTGTCTGGACCAGTGGTTTCATTGTTTTCAATGTTTGATTTTCGTAGAGGTAGTCCAGGGATGGAAGATACGAGGAAGAAGATTGCGCCGATGAACGTTCCGGCGTTCGCTAACTTGGGGTAGAGGGACTCCCCGGTTAACGCTGGAGCGTAGACGCCTATCGCCGAGGCAACGAAGAACAGTGAACCCCAGATATTCAACATTGCGAGCGTGCGGTCACTTATGGGGTTTCCTTTGCGGTGTTGAATGGGATATTGCAGCGAAAAGAAGATTGCGCTTGCCACAACAAAACAGATTGAGCCCGTAAGGTCAGGCACCCATAGAATCTGTTCTTGAGGTGTGGCAGATAAGGATCGGAGTAGATCTCCGGTGGCCGATACTTGAAAAAAAATTGCCCCGGTGACCTGAATAATTGCTCCCAAAGAATTCCTGTTTGCTAAGCGTCGAGCCGCCTGCGGTCCGCTGGCACTGTGGATAGCCATGTGTCGACCGCGAACCAATTGCACGGTCGCTCCAGTCAGGTAAAGCGTTGATCCGGTCAAATAGACGGAAAGAATCGCCTGACTGGGAATGCCTGAGAGCGTGGGCAAAACTGCGCCTGCTGCAAAAAGGATCGACCCAATAATAAATGTGCTGGCAATCCACCAGTCACCTTCTTGGGGAGCCCAGAGCCTTCGCCTAATTAAAAATCTATGCGCCATATTCGACACAGCATAGGCCCCCCGCAGATTGTGAGCGTCGATGCGTTTGCGGGCTCATTGCCGCTCAGGGATGTCCCGAAGGGACTGAAGGTTGTGACGCAAGTTGCAATAAGAGATGCGTGTGATTTTTGGGTCGCAGTCCTTTGATTTTTTTGTGAAAGGTGTTGCGCAAACTGAACACATGAGAGTACAAATAACGTACTGCACCTCAGGGTGCGGGTCTGACTAGGAGACTCAGCCAGTCAAAGGTTGCGGACCGCGAGGAACGCGCCGGAGGGCTCGGAAATGTTGTCGGGGCCCGTTGAGAAGAGTAGTTGGAGGCATGCCCACAAACCTGTTGGTGGCCGGGGAAATTCGGTCATAAGCGTTGCGCACAACATTGGCGCCAGCGCCCTAAGAAATTGGGCGACAGGCAAGCTGCCCACCGTGAAGGCCCCTCAGACTCATACTTTGAGGGGCCTTCCACCATTTAGACCCGGTTTCAAGGCAGGTCGATTTCTTGAGTAAGAATCATTCCTAGGGAGAAGCAAGGAGATCGGTGCGGCCGATTGAGTAAAGAATCCAATATCACCGAACAGTGGCGATCTTTCCAATGAAGTCCTTCACGCTGGCGCTGCAGCATCGGCTTTTTGGCTAGCATTGGAAGTCATTCCGCTGACCGGCGCAGGCCTTGGACAAGTTCTGCGAGCCAACAAACGAGGCACTCTAGAGTGGGCGTCACTCCGATGCGCTTACGGTCCGCGGGCACTCGGTAATCAGTGGTACCGCAAGTGAACGCATTCTTCGAAGCACCGTGATGAAACCCGAAAGCGCAGACGCGATTCCCATGATCCATACAATGCTATTGCAATTGGTTAGCTAATAAAATTGATGCCGTTTGATCCGCCGTCGGACCTACGTTCCTATTTTCCGGTGACCACGTCAGCGAGGTGTGCAACCGGTGAAGTTGTTGAGCGTCCGTTCAATTCGGACCTGTCTGCAAAGCCGTATGCCTTGTATAACACTTTCGTTGCAATCCAACGCAATGGTTCTGGCTCCCACTTGCGTACCGTGTGATTTACCCAGGGCAAGGTGGTCAGTTCGGTTTGCTTCCCCAGAATCAAGTCAGTGATTGTACGCCCGGCCAAGTTCGTTGAGGTGACACCGGTCCCGACATAACCGCCGCCCCAGGCAATTCCTGTTCGCATGTCCAGCCCCACGGTCGCCGACCAATCACGGGGAACCCCAAGCACTCCCGACCAAACATGATCGATCGATGAATCCTTGGTGAGCGGGAACATGCGTTTCAAAATTTCACGCAGACCCTTGACCGTTGCCTCCGGTGTTTGACCGTCAAGATCGGTTTTCGAGCCGTACTTATAGGGGACGCCACGGCCCCCAATTGCGACACGATCGTCATGCGTGCGTTGGGCATACATGTAGACGTGAGCGAAGTCGCCCACAACTTCACCATTGCTCCAGTTCAACTCTTCCCACACACTCTTGGGCAAGGGTTCGGTCGCGATAAGTGAGGAGTTCATGGGCAACCAAAGACGCTTTAGGCCCCTGAGCCCTGCCGTGAAACCCTCAGTTGCACGCACGACAAATTCTGCGGATACGCTTCCGTGGGTTGTCAGTACCCGGTGCGGCAATATTTCTTCGACGCGAGTATTTTCATAAATCTCCACACCGAGCAGTTCGGCGGCGATTGCCAAGCCACTGATCAACTTTGCCGGTTGAATCCGCGCACTATGCGGGTGCCAGGCAGCAACATGAGTGTTGTGCACGTTGACTTTGGCCATGGCTTCTGCTGATTCAAGTAATTGGACGTTGGTGCTTTCCCATTGCGCCTCGTCGTTTACGAACTTACGCAGCCTTGCTTCTTGGGCAGGCGTATAAGCAACGGTGAACTCACCGCCCTTTTTAATGTCAGCTTCAATGCCTTCAACTTCGGACACCCGAATGACTTCGTTGACTGTTTCGTTCATCGCTAACTGAAAACGCTCAGCCTCACCCGCACCATGTGAAGGCACGTACTGTTCACGGCCACCTGTGATCGCGTTAGTCAGCCAGCCACCGTTGCGACCCGAGGCACCATAACCAACGTGACGTTGCTCAAGAACCACAACTCGAAGTTCAGGTTTTGCTTTCTTCAGGTAGTACGCACTCCATAGGCCCGTGAACCCGGCACCCACAATTGCCACATCCACGTCGATGTTGCCTGGAAGTGCGGGTCTGGGTTCCGGTACGCCAATTTCCTGCCACCAGTGGGATACGTTGCCGTTGATCATTGCGCTCACTTCATGGATTTCTTGTCAAGTATGGATCATTGATGTAAGCGTTGTAGAGCTGCTGAACATTCTCGGATACGTCGATTTCCTGGTCTAACTGGTCGAGCAGTGTTTTCGCATGTCTGGCCTGAGCCGGCCCACCTTTATTCACGACTTCGCGCAACATCTCAAATTCGTCCATTTCAGTAGTCTGTCATGTTAATAACTACGGCGCCTTCGTCTGAAGCCTGCCTCGTAGGGTGTCATAGATCGGCTCACCTTTCATGGCTGTTGCGACAAGCACAGCCATGGCTGCGGCCAAAATCATGGGGATTGCTAGCGCGGTTGTCGCGGTCATTTCAATGATCAAGATGACGCCGGTGATTGGTGCACGAACAACGGCCGCAAAGAATGTTGACATGCCAACGATTGCAAATGCCACGGGTGAAAGGTCCGCAGCAGGCACGAGCGCGTTAACCGTCTCTGCGATCAGAGCGCCTGTAAGCGCACCCACAACCAGCAGCGGTGCGAAAAGCCCACCAGCGGTCCCCAATGAATAGGACAACGGTCCTAATAAAAGTCGGAAGATCAGGATTCCCAAGATTGCCCAGGCTGCATAGGTTCCCACGAGCACCGCTTCGTTGAGAATCTCCCCGCCCCCAACGAGTTCGGGCGCGAATACTCCCACTAGGCCGACCAGGCCGCCGACGATTCCGGCTTTGAGTTCTGGTGGCAAGCGGGGTAGTTTTGCCATTGCGTCCATCATCCAAATGACGAGTTTGTTGTAGTAGACGCCCATTGCGCCAAGGGCCAGCCCCAGGATCGCGTAGGGAATGATCATCCAGAGTGCCTCAAGACTGACATCTGGTACATCGAAAATTGGTTTTCTACCGATAAATAGTTGCATTACGGCTACGGCGACCGCTGAACCGATCAGGGCCGTGAGCACCAAACGGGTGCGCACTGCTCGTGCTACTTCCTCAAGGACGAAGATGGCTCCACCCAGTGGCGCTCCAAATGCCACTCCGAGTCCTGCCCCGGCCAGGGATGCCGAAAGGGTCCGTCGGTCGTGTTCGCTGACTTTTGCATACTTGCCCGCGTAGCTCCCGATCACAGCGCCCATTTGGACTGTGGGACCTTCACGCCCTAGGGCTAGGCCCGCTCCAATTGCTAGGACGCCGCTGACAAATTTGGCTGGGATTACGCGCATCTTGGCGAATCCGATTTCTGAGCGCATATTGGCTTCAACGCGTTGGACACCACTGCCACCGGCTTCGGGTACCCAGCGAATGATCAGCCTCGCGAATGCGACCGCTGCTCCTGCAAGGACTACCGGGACTATCCACCGCAGCGCTGGTGCTTCTGCTGCCCATTCCAATACGTCTGCTCGGAAACTTTGGGCCCCTTGCAATGCGAGGCGAAAGACTCCACCGAGAATTCCTGTGAGGATTCCGCCGACAATTGCGAGCAGGGTCAACATGCGGAGTGAACCCATGTTGGCGTCGTCTATTGGTGGAATATCAATTCTTGGGTAGGGATCGTCCTGGTCATTCTGCACGGGTCCCTTCTACACCATGGGACTAGCTGGTGGGACCCAAGTACCCTGCGGGCATGAGGCTTGACGCACCGTCACTCCCGCTAGAAGGTGTGGTCGTGGTGGACTTGACTTCCAATATTGCCGCCCCTTTTGGTTCAGCGATCTTGGCTGACCTTGGCGCGCAGGTTGTTCATATTGAGCCTTCCACAGGTGACGACAGTCGCCGCATGTCACCAACCGATGCTGATGCTTCAGCGTATTTCTACGTGGTTAACCGCAATAAGCGTTTTACCACCCTTGATCTCAGGGTGAAGTCGGATCTAGATTCCCTGCATGAGTTGATAGCCGGTGCGGACGTATTCGTCACCAACCTGCGGCTTCGCACTCTCATGGAATTAGGGCTTGACAAGCAGTCCTTGACTGGGAGCTTTCCGAAATTGATTACCGCGTACCTCAATGCTTATGGTCCGCACCCAACCGTAGTTAATGACCCGGGGTATGACGGTGTGATTCAAGCGAGAACAGGGATTACCGGCGTGACTGGCGGGGTGGAACCAGCTCGCGCCGGCGTTTCGATTTTGGATATGGGTTCAGGGATGTGGCTGGCAATTGGAGTGCTCTCTGCGCTGTATCAACGAACTCTCACCGGCGTTGGTTCAACTGTGGCCACTTCACTCTTTGAGACAGGGGTGGCTTGGAGTTCCTACCATTTAGTTGCGCACCAACTAACCGGTGAGGCTTCGAGCCGATCTGGCACAGGTCACCCCGCATTCGCTCCCTACGGCCTTTTCCAAACAAATGACGGCCCAATCATGATTGGGGTGGGCGGTGACGCGGTCTTTGCTCGACTAGCCCAGGCCCTTGGCCAAGAAGGCCTCGTCATGGATTCTCGCTTTGCAACGAACACTTCCCGGATCGCACATTCAATTGAACTCACGGCAATTATTGAAATGGCATTGAGTCACTACACCCGAGAGGAAGCCGTACTGCTGTTACGAACAGCAGATGTCCCTGCAGACGTTCTCGCCCTGCCCGAAGATTTACTCGAAGACGTTGCCGCAGCTCAGCAATTAGCTAGCGTTGACCTTAAAGGCAAGTCGATTTACGTGCCCGCACTCCCGCTGCGAATTAATGGCGAATACCCGCCGGTTACGTTCCCTTCCTGAAAGCGGCTGCAACAATTGCCACCAGGACCGTGGCTATCAAGATCTGGGTTCCAAAGGTGAGCCAGAAACCCCACCCTGCAGCATTACCTACAAATGCTCCACCCGCCCCACCAATTACACCGATCAAGACGGTGACAAAACACCCGATCGGCTGCATGCTGGGCACCAAGATCCGAGCAATAAGACCGATAACAATTCCAACAAAGAGGCCACTAAGTAGTCCGGTAAATTCCATGAAGCTACTCAACCACCGTGGCACCTAGTTGCGCAAGCGACGCGAGCCGGGAAAGTGCCCGGAAATATTTCTTGCGATATCCACCCTTGAGCATCGAATCGGTGAAAATACTCGTAATGTCAATTCCGCTATTCACAACAGGCACTGACCTGTCGTAGAGCCGATCCACCAAGCTCACCACGCGCAAGGCTTGGGTCTCGTTGCGCACAACTTCAACATCGGTTAATCCCAGAAGCGAGAGTTCCTCAACCATGGGTCCATACTGCGCGGGATGAACCTTGGATAAGTGCTCAAGTAATTCGCGCCAGTTGTCCAACGCGCTGTGTGGTGTTCGCTCACACACGCTTGTGACGTCAGCATCGGTGAACACCTTTTGATTGAGCTCAAGGTTGCGGTGCCGGTAGTCAGGACCTTCGATCCTAATCACGTCAAAGTGAGAAGCGAGGCCTTGAATCTCACGCAAGAAACTGTCGGCAGCGAATCGTTCTTCACCTAGGCGATCGGGCAAAGTATTCGACGTCGCGGCGACGTTGACTCCCCTGTTCACGAGTTCATTGAGAAATGTCGACATGAGGACGGTGTCCCCTGGGTCGTCGAGCTCGAACTCGTCAATGCACACCAACGCGCGATCTGCGAACTGCTCCACGGCATTACGAAAACCCAAGAGCCCGATCACGTTGGTGTATTCGACGAAGGTACCGAATGACTTGGGATTCGGGGACTCGTGCCAGAGCGCTGCGAGCAGATGAGTCTTCCCCACCCCGAAACCGCCATCAAGGTAGATACCGGGACGAATCTCCGGTGCCCTGCTGCGCCTGAACCGGGCTCTTGCCACCGGCTTACCCACTCGCTGGGCGAACACTCTCACGCCCTCACGTGCGGCAGACTGGCTTGGGTGAGCTTGATTGGGGATATAGGAGTCAAAACTCGCGCCGATGAACTGTGCAGGGGGAATCAGCTCGGCGACAATCTGCGTGGGGCTCACCGACGGAAACACATCTACAAGTCGCTGCACCCCCACACTGTAGGGCCAGCCGCAACACGGGGTCAGTAAGGTTCACCGGTGAGCATCGCAACCGAGACCGTAGTGTTTTTCGCAATCGCCTTCTTTATTTTTGGACTTGTTTTTGTCCTATTGGGCATGTCCAGTGAGCGAGGCTATTGGTCTCAACGCGATCCGTCGGGAGATTCACGCAAAGCCGCCACCGGGTTTCACACGATTTACCACAGGGCGTTCAAGATCGCTGCTGGTGAATATCGGGCACCATTGCGCATTGCGGCAATCGGTGTTGTGCTGTGGTACTTCGCAATCGCAGCGCTTGTGCTCGCTGGGATTATGGCGATTGCGTAAACCGTTTCTTTTGTCGGGCTGACAGGAATTGAACCTGCGACCTTCCGACCCCCAGCCGGACGCGCTACCAAACTGCGCCACAGCCCGCGACACGACTCGCAACCCTATCTCATGAGTGCGAGGCTGTTTTACTACCTCTGCTTGTTCGGGTAGTGACCTGCTATCGCCGTGATCGCTTTTCACGCACACGCATGACAATCCGAATGGGTGTGCCATCGAATCCGAATTCCTCGCGTAGGCGACGCTCAATAAATCGGCGGTAGCCCGCTTCCAAGAATCCTGTGGTGAACAGCGCGAATGTGGGTGGGCAGGCTGACACCTGGGTACCGAAAAGGATGCGTGGCTGCTTTCCGCCGCGAAGTGGGTGCGGGTGAGCTGCCGTAAGTTCAGCAATAAACCTGTTAAGGGCACCTGTTGGGACACGTGAATCCCAGTTGTCCAATGCCAGTTCAAGTGCCGGTGCGAGTTTCTCTACGTGACGCTTGGTTTTAGCCGAGATATTGACCGTTGGCGCCCACGCGACCGATGCGAGATCCCGATCAATCTCCTTGGCCAAGTAACCCCGACGGTCTTCATCTGTAAGGTCCCATTTGTTGAAAGCGATCACAAGTGCTCGACCCGCCTCGATCACCATCGTGATGATTCTCTGGTCCTGCTCGCTCAGTGGTTCAGAAGCATCGATCAAGACGATTGCTACTTCAGCTCGGTCTAATGCTGCTTGGGTGCGTAGGGTCGCGTAGTACTCGTGACCCGATGCCTCCTTAGCCCGGCGTCTGATTCCCGCGGTGTCAACAAACCACCACAGGCGGTCCCTAATCTCCACGAGTTCGTCAACCGGGTCAACCGTTGTGCCCGCTACGTCGTCGACCACTACTCGCGTTGAGCCGGCCAGCGCATTAAGAAGTGAAGACTTACCGACATTGGGCTTTCCCAATAGAGCAACCCTGCGAGGTGCTCCTTCTTTCCTTTGACCCGAACCAGTTTCCGGCAACGCATTTACAACCGCGTCAAGCAGGTCACCAGAGCGGCGGCCGTGTAAACCTGACACGGGGTGCGGCTCACCCAGACCTAAACTCCACAACGCCGTTGCTTCGAGTTCGGCATTGTGGTCGTCGGCTTTATTTGCCACCAAGATCGAAGGCTTACCGGATCTGCGAATCACTTCAACGACGGCTTCGTCTGTTGTTGTCGCGCCCACCATCGCATCAACTACGAAAACGACGACGTCCGCGTCACTGATTGCCCGTTCGGCCTGCTCGGCGATCTGGGCGTGGATTCCGCGGGAGTTGCGCTCCCAGCCGCCAGTGTCCATCACGAGGAACTTCTTGCCATTCCACTCAGCTTCGTAACTCACCCGGTCGCGAGTGACACCTGGAACGTCTTCGACAACAGCTTCGCGGCGGCCAATAATCCGGTTGACCAGGGTTGACTTACCCACATTTGGACGGCCAACGATTGCGACGACCGGCAGGTTCGCAGTGGATTCCAAGTCGGCCAAATCACCTGCGAAGTCACCAAATTCTTCACGAACGGCTTCAAGGGCTAGCTCAAGGAGTGCATCTTCATCCAATGGCCCGAAATCGGCGTCTTCCTCAAGTGGTCCAGTGGGGTCGATCGGATCTATCTCGTTGTCATCCATGTCGCTGCTCTATCTGCCCTTCACGTTTTCCGTGTTCTTAGTTGAATTCACGTTCCTGAGATATGTGTAACTTGATCTGTCCTGGTGTGCGTACGTTTTTCAACCCATGCGCCATTGTGACGACTCCCCAACGTACACAGGTAGTTTCCCCTAATCTGCAGAGGGTTGTGATCACGTATAGGTATTTCTCACCAAATCAACGAGCTGCTCCACCACCGCTTCAAGGGTGAGGTCACTGGTGTCTAAAATTTGGGCGTCCAAAGCAGGTTTGAGCGGTGAGTATTCCCGGCCTGAGTCTTTAGTGTCGCGAATCTCAATTGATTCACGGGTACGAGCGATCTGCGCTTGATCGGCATCAGGATTGATCTCCCGACTACGCCTGGTAGCTCGAGCCTGCGGGGATGCTGTCAGGAACACTTTGAGCGCTGAATCGGGTAGGACAACGGTGCCAATATCTCGACCTTCAATCACAATTCCAAAGTCAGAATCTTCCACGGCCTTGCGTTGGAGCGACACGAGCAGTTCGCGAACTTCTGGCACTGCACTGACTTCACTGACGGCATCGGTCACTTCCTGCGATCGAATAGTTGAAGTGACGTCGTGGCCATTTGCACTAATCCGGAACTCCTGTGGATTGGTGGTGATCTCGATTGTGGTCCCAAGAGCATGGCGGGCAACTGCAGCGGAGTCAGAGAGCTCAATATTCGCGTTGAGAACTGACCACGTGATCGCGCGGTACATGGCGCCGGTATCCAGCATCACCCAATCAAGTTGCTTGGCCACCGCACGTGACACCGATGACTTTCCCGAACCCGCTGGCCCGTCCAAGGCCAAAGTTTTCGTTGTCACTGCCTGCCCCTCGTGTCGAAATTCATGTCTTGTAATCCAATTTCGAGTGCTTGCGACTCCCCCGCAGGAACATAAAGTTGAACGATCCCACTAGGACGACCCATGACGTGTTCAATGCGCACGTCTTCCAAGTTGATATCAAGCTTTCCCACTACGGCGAAAAGGTCGGCGAGGGATCCAGGTTTATCGGAAATCATGACGTTGACCGCTTCGAATTCATTTGCACGGCCTCCGTGCTTCCCAGGAATGCGCGCCTTTCCTTGGTTTCCTGCACGCAGGGTGAGTTCAACCCTGTTGCGGTCTTGGACCTCCAATGCGCTGGAAAGTTCGGCGAGTTCCTGGCTCACCTTGCGCAGGACCTGCGAGACCTCCTTCGCATTTCCTTGCAAGATATCTCCCCACAATTTCGGATCTGAACCAGCGATTCTGATCGTGTCCCCGAGTCCGGCACCCGAGATTGCCAAGTCCGAATTGGCTGCGTCTACCAGTTGGGCCGCTAGGGCACTGGACACCAACTGGGGTGCGTGGGAAACCAAGGCAACAGCGCGGTCATGGTCTTTCGGCTCCATTGAAACAACATTTCCACCCATGTCTGCGATAACCGCAGCGGCGATCTCCTGTGATTCTTGACTCCCGGAAGTCAGCACCCAAGTACGGTCTTGGAAAAGGTCCGCGCGGGCCGCGCCTGGTCCCGAGACCTCTCGCCCGGCCATTGGGTGCGCTCCCATGACTCTCCCACTTTCACACAGTGAACTCTCCAGGGAATCAAGGATTGATCCGCGCACTGAGCTGACATCAAGGAAAAGTGCCCCTGGGAATCTGGCAAACGAGTCGTTGAGTGTGCTCGCGGCAGCACTTGGTGGCACGCAGACGAAGACGAGATCAATTGATGCACCTTGGGTTGCCTCTATTCCCATATCTTCTGCTTGCTTAACGTGTTCGGGGTTAATGTCCTGCACGCTCACTCGGTAACCCGCCTCCTGCAATGCCAAAGCGATTGAGGTTCCAATCAGTCCGCAACCGATTACGTGGATGCTGAGCGGCTGCGAGCTCATGCGGTCAAGGAGTTTCTTGAGCGGTGGAAGTATCCTGGGTGCTGGTGGCTGCGAGGTCGGCGCGGAGTACTTCGGCGCCGCGCAAGTACACGTGCGTGATGTCAGAGCGGCTGCTATCAGTTTCTACTTGAGCCAAGATTCGAACAACGCGTTCCAATGCTCCGTCGATATTCATTTCCTGAGCGCACATAAGTGGGACGTCGGTCAGACCGTGAATTCTGATCCCAGCCGCGGGGAAAGCGCAGGTAAGATCAGGGGTTCCCGTGAGAAAAATGCTGATCACATCTTGTTGATCTACATGATTTCGGGCGAGCATGTTGTCGATCAGTTCGGCAACTGCCTCGTTCATCTCTTGCGCACTGTTCGCCGCAAGACAGGTCGCACCTCGGATCGCTCGAATAGCCATTGTTAAAGTCTATTGCCTTGTTTTATAGCCCGGCAGCGGTGTAGAGGGAGCGAAGTTGTGCACCATTGATCACCCTGAGCACACCAGGCCGTTGCTGTCCGAGGTGAACGGGGCCAATTTTGGTTCGGACCAACCCTGTGACAGGTGATCCGACTGCGTCAAACATTCGCCGCACAATTCGATTTCGACCCTCGTGGATCACGACTTCCACCATCACGCGGTTCTTTGCCCGCTCCATAATCCGAGCCTTGGAAGCTTTCGCCATTCCATCGTCAAGTTCGACGCCTTTAGTCAAATCTAAAAGGGATTGGTTGGTGAGTTCCTTGACCGTAGCGACATATGTTTTCTCCACCCCGAAACTTGGGTGAATTAGCCGATTAGCGAGTTCTCCGTCGTTGGTAAGTAACAGCAGTCCTTCAGTGTCGGCGTCAAGTCGACCAACGTGAAAAACCCGTTGGTCCAGTTCGGTGACATAGTCGCCAACACACGGGCGACCTTGGTCGTCAATCATGGTCGTCAATACGCCTTTTGGTTTATTCAATGCGTATACAACGATTGCCGCTTTTGTTTGAAGTCGTTCACCGTCGACATGAATTATGTCAACTTCAGGGTCGACCCGGCGACCCTGCTCTCGAACGAGGTCGCCGTTAATACTCACTCGGCCTTGATCGATCAAGATCTCACAAGAGCGACGACTCCCAATCCCGGCAGCCGCAAGAACTTTTTGCAGCCGAATCTCTGTGTCAGTCACCGGAGGCAACTGACTCCAACACGGCGTCAAGATCAGCTAGATCAGGGATGTGTTCCGCGAGTGGTGGCAGATCCTCAAGGGATGAAATACCCAGTCGTTCGAGGAAGAAGGACGTTGTCTTATAGAAAATCGCGCCTGACTCGGTCTCAGTTCCCGCCTCTTGGATCAGACCACGAGTAAGCAGGGTCTTAATCACACCGTCGACATTGACACCACGAACCGCACTCACCCGACCGCGCGTTACTGGCTGGCGGTAGGCGATCACCGACAGTGTTTCCAGGGCAGCTTGAGTCAACTTGGCCTGCTGTCCGTCCACAACCCATCTCTCAATTAGCGGTGAGCATTCGCTACGGGTGTAAAAACGCCAGCCACCTGCAACCTCGCGCAGGTCAAAGCCCCTTACCTCTTGGGTGTACTCCGCAGACAACACTTCTAAGGTCTGCTGAATCTGCGGCAGTGGTGCCTTGGTGATCTGAGCAAGTTCTATGGCCGGCATGGGTTCGTCGGTGAGCAGTAGCAGAGCCTCAATTGCCGCTCTCAAACTTGGTGCACCAATGCCGGCTTCATCGGTATGACCTTCTTGCGCGAACTGCTCAACTGTTTCGTCGGCCATCTCATGCGAATTCTCAGACATTCACTTCTCCTGGTTCTGAATCAACATCACGTTCCACGTCAAATTCGTCAGTAACGTCGATATCACCCTCGTTTTGTCCAACCCAACGAATTGTTAAATCCCCCAATGGTGAGATTTGCTCGAACAGCACCGCCTGCTCGCGGTAAAGCTCCAGCAAAGCCAGAAAACGACCCACGATCACAAGCGTGGTGTCACAGTCTTGGATGAGCGCTCGAAAAGTAGTGGTGCCCACTCGACGAAGCCGCTCAACAATAATTGCGGCCTGCTCGCGAACGCTGACACGCTGGACGTGGATGTGGCCAAGACCCACTTCTTCAACGGGTTTGGGGGCAAGCGCGGATGCGGCCATGGCGGCGAATTGATCAGGCCCAATTCCTAGCAGCACTTCGGGGAGAAGTTCCGCAAACTGCGGCTCAAGTCCGACCGTTCGAGGGAAAGATTTGCTTGCGGAGCCCATCATTTCACTAAAGAGCACCGTGATTTCCTTGTACGCTCGATACTGCAAGATACGAGCGAACAGAAGATCCCTTGCTTCAAGCAACGCCAAGTCTTCTTCGTCTTCTACTTCACCACGCGGCAACAGTCTGGCGGCTTTCAAATCAAGCAGAGTCGCTGCGACTACCAGAAAGCTGCTGGTTTCGTCTAGATCCCAGTTCTCGCCCTGCCCACGAATATGAGCGATGAACTCATCAGTGACCGTATGCAACGCAAGCTCTGTTACTTCAAGTTTGTGTTTTGAAATCAGCGACAGGAGCAGGTCAAATGGTCCCTCGAAGTCTCCAACGCGAACCGAAAAACCTTCTTTGGCTGGAGCTACCTCTTCAACTACTTCTGTACTCACCTAACGGTTCACCTGGAGAGGACTTCGCGAGCCAACCGACGGTAAGCCTCTGCGCCACTGCTTGAGGGTGCGAAAACCGTAATAGGTTCACCGGCCACGGCCGAGTCTGGGAACTTAATGGTCCTGTTGATCGTGGTGGAAAAAACAATATCGCCAAATGCGCCGGTGACCGACTCCAGGACTTCGCGGCTATGCAGGGTTCTGGGGTCATACATTGTGGGAAGAACACCAACGATTCGAAGATCCGGGTTCAACCGAGAGACAACCTTGTCAATGGTTTCCTTCAGCATGGCGACCCCGCGCAGCGCGAAGTACTCGGTCTCCATAGGAATAATGACTTCGGTACTCGCCGTCAGTGCATTGAGGGTCAGCAGACCCAGCGAAGGCTGGCAGTCAATCAACACAATGTCGTAGTCGTCGATCACCGGTGCCAGTGCCCGCTGCAACGCATATTCCCGACCCACTTCACTCACAAGTTGTACTTCGGCGGCAGAAAGGTCAATATTGCTCGGAACCAGGTCGAGCCCAGGTACGCGAGTGCGAACCACAACGTCGCCGATGTGGCAGTCCGTGTGTACGAGCAAATTGTAGATCGAGAGTGGCATCTCATTGGGGTTCATGCCCAACGCCACCGACAGGGCGCCCTGTGGATCAAAATCCACCAGGAGAACCTTGCGGCCGTAACCGGCTAAGGCTGCACCTAGGGAAACAGTCGACGTGGTTTTACCAACACCACCTTTTTGGTTCACCATTGAAATCACTCGAGCCGGTCCATGTTTTTCCAACACGGGAGGCTCAGGGATGATCGCCGTACGGGCGTCAGCCGGTGCGTTGACAGACTCTTCACTCATGATGCGTAGGAGCCTACTGTGTCACTCCAATTTTTCATGAGATTGGCACGATCTGGCGCCCCAAAGGTCCAAAATTGCATCATTTGGCTCTCGGGTGCGCAGCAGCGTAAATCTCACGCAGGGTGTCCACCGTGACCAGCGTGTACACCTGTGT
>DKME01000016.1 GCA_002469525.1 Actinobacteria bacterium UBA7422 | reverse complement strand
CCCCCGGGACGGCGGCGTGGGATCTCAACTCTGACGGAAGTTGGAGCAGGCGGTTATTCAATGAAACTGGTGAGCGCCTGACCGACATTCAAGAACTCCTGATCGCAATTAAGAGTAAACGCTCCAATGCCCTCGAGTCTGGAGTGCTGACCAGTGCCGACTCCTAACTCAACGAGGCATTCATCGATGCAACACGTAGAAACAGAATTCAAATTTCGGGTCCCCACAGACTTTGTAATGCCGAGTTTTCCACAATCACTTGGCACTTGGAATTCGGAACCGATACGCAATATGGATGCGACTTACTGGGACACGACCGATGCAACCCTGCTTCGGTGGGGAATAACCATGAGGCTACGCACCGGCGGCGGTGACGACGGTTGGCACGTGAAAATTCCGACCTCCACACATGAGAAGACCGGTGGGATCAGTGGAGCGAGTGTCCGAACTGAATTGCACAGGGATGCAACGACAGCGACTCCACCCAGTGATTTCGTCGAGCTACTTTCCGCGATCTTGCAAGGGTCAGAAGTTGTAGCCATTGCGCGGGTGCAGACGCACCGGGTGCCTCAAGTTCTCTCAGCTGCAAACGACAAACTCATTGAACTAGTGGATGACCACGTGACCCTCTCACGCGAAGGTAACGTGGTTGAAGAATTCCGTGAGATTGAAATTGAGTTGCTTGATTCGCAGGCTATGCCTGCCGCACTGGATCTCAGTGAGATTTTGCGCACGGCAGGTGCGCAAGCCAGTTCGGTTAGTAAAGCTGCCAACGCCTTTGGCCCGGCCGCACGTAAGCAACCTGATATTCCGCTGCTGCCGACACCTACCAAGACGGACTTACCCTGTGATCTCATTCGCTGGGCTTTTTCCCGGTCGGTGCGCGAGATCTTCCACGCTGAAATCACAAGTCGAATGACTCATGACTCCACGAATCTGACTCGCAATTTGATAGCGCTGCAACGGTTGATAAATGCGCTACAGAACTGGCTCAGCCAGGACGAACTGGAGTTTCTCCGTGAGGACCTTGAATGGCTGATTCAAGAGTTGAGTTTTGCTGCGATTCTAGATCGCCAACGTGAAAGAGCACTGGGAATTCTCGAATCACTTCCCGACCCACTTGATCGACATGAAGCCGCCACCGCGGTTGAACAATACTTTGTGGACAAAGGCGAAGCTGCTCGATCAAGTGTGCAGGCTGCCCGCCGAAGCGACCGCTATTTGTTAATATTCAACGACTTAATCGACCTTGGTCGTGTTCCTGCTGTAGCCCCGGCTGGTTACGAGCCCAACAGCATTTGGGACAGGATCTCGCAGGATCCCTGCGATCAACTTGCCATTGCAGAGAACTTCAAGGACATCTATAAAAAGAGAAGTAAGCGAATCCGAAAAAATTTGATGTGTTCAGATCCGGTCCTCCAACCAATAGAGGCTGAACCGCTTATGCGATCCATTGCACTCTCAGGAAAGGTTGACCCCGCAGCAATCTTTGCTTTAGGACTTTCCCTCGTTGGCGAGCACGAGGCATGAGCGTCACGGTGTCCGCGGCCGGCACAATTCTGATTCGCAACAACGAAGTTCTGCTGGTTCACCGTCCACGCTATGACGACTGGTCATTTCCAAAGGGCAAAGTCGACGGCGGGGAACTCCTCCCCTTAACCGCGATCCGAGAGTGTGACGAAGAAACCGGGTTTCTGCCCGTACTTGGACCCCACCTTGGGATTGATCGTTACAGGGTTCCCGAAGGCGACAAGGAAGTGCATTACTGGCGCGCCAGTGTGCGAGAGGATCTTGGGTTTGCCCCAGACGAAGAAGTAGACAAGGTTGCTTGGATTCCCGTTGACCAAGTAGCGGCTCACCTTACCTACGAGCAGGATTTGGAGTTTCTTGAACGCGCAATGGCGCTACCTCCAACTTCACCCCTGATCATTTTGCGACATGCCAAAGCGGTCAAGCGTTCAGACTTCACGGGAAAAGACGACAACGCTCGGCCGCTATCAGGCCGCGGGCGGCGTCAGTCAAAAATTATTACCGAGTTGCTCGAAGGATTTGGGATTGAACAGGTAATCAGTTCACCCATGCAGCGCTGCCAAGAGACCGTCAAGAAGTTTCTCAAACAACTTTCGGCGACGGCTACTTTGGTAAATGTAATCAGTGAATGGGGTTACGAGGAACGACCTGAGGATCTTGAACCAGCAGTCGAACTGGCGATGTTCGACCCTGCACCCACCGTCCTGTGTTCACACCGACCAGTTCTTGACGCGATCCTGGAAACCGTAGCCAAGGCCGGAGGTGTTCCTAAGTCCGAACGCCAACACGGGATCTGGTCGACCAAGCTCACACCTGGTTCATTCATTGTTGTGCACCGAGCATTTGTCCTAGCCGACTCAGATTCAGACGAAACTTCTGTGACAATTGTGGCCGCTGAGCATCATGTGGTGCCGGGGAACCAAGAGGCCTAATTCATTCGCTTAGATGTACTGAGTTGTTCACCTTCTGTTCACTTTGAAGGTCCATTATGTCCATTCGGTGAAACTAATTTGACTGCAAGAGGTCGGATCTGGCCGCTAAAGTGCACAATGAGATAACGAATCGGAGTTAATTGATGTCGCAGTCAAAGCGCATGCTTCTAGTGTCTTCACCCTTACTGGCCGCAGTTCTAGTCCTGAGTGCGTGTGGGGGCTCAAATAATTCAAACGGAGAAGCTGGTGGAAGCGGCTCCATTCGGATCGACGGGTCTTCCACGGTGTATCCACTCAGTGCAATTGCAGCTGAGGATTTCCAGATTGCAAATCCTGGTATTCAGGTCACAGTGGGAAACTCAGGGACGGGTGGCGGTTTTGAAAAATTTTGCCGCGGGGAGACGGATGCGAACAATGCCTCTAGGCCCATTAAAGATTCCGAAATTGAAGAGTGCGCCAGCACCGGGATTGACTACGGTCAACTTATTGTGGCAATCGATGCCCTCACGGTGGTTGTAAACAAAGATAATGATTTTGTCACCTGCTTGACCACCGACCAACTAACAAAAATTTGGGGACCGGATTCGACAGTAGCCAACTGGAATGAAGTTGATCCGTCGTTCCCCAGCGAGCCGCTGCCACTGTTCGGCCCTGGCACAGACTCGGGAACATTTGACTACTTCACCGGCGAAATCAACGGTGAAGAGGGCCTGAGCCGCACGGACTTCACGCCAAGTGAGGACGACAACGTAATCGTGCAGGGTGTTGCCGGCAGCAAGGGTGGGTTGGGCTACTTCGGATACACATACTTCGAGGAGAATGCTGACAAACTCAAGGCTGTTGAAATTGACTCTGGTAGTGGTTGCGTGGGACCAAGTGAGGCGAGCGCCCGCGACGGTTCCTACACACCCCTGTCACGCCCGCTCTTCGTCTACCCATCTGTTCAAGCATTGACCGACCCAGCGGTAGCCGATTTCTTTCAGTTCTACGTTGACAATGATGCTGAGATCGCAAAGGCCGCGCTATACATACCTTTGAGTGACGCGGACCAAGCAAAATTGGCCACCGACTTTGACGCGCTTATGACCCAAGCGAATAACCTGTAATCCTTAATCATGGAAATTAAATAATGGCAATAGGTTCTTCAACGCGGACTGCCGAAGGGGTCTCCCTTCGGCAGTCTCGTCCGCGTTATGGAGAAAAGTTGATTCGCGCACTGCTCGCCGTCGCTGCTCTCGTTTCGATCATCACAACTTTCGGAATCGTCATCTCACTCTTGATTCCTTCGATTGAATTCTTTTCAGAAGTCCCCCTCACTGACTTTCTATTCGGAACAACGTGGACACCACTGTTCAAAAATGGTGAATTTGGCGTCCTGCCACTCCTCAGCGGAACGATCGTAATTACCTTGATCGCAATCGCGGTGGCAATTCCACTAGGGCTCGGAGCCTCCATCTACTTGTCAGAATATGCATCAAGCCGAGTCCGGAAAATTCTCAAGCCAACCCTTGAAGTGCTTGCAGGAATCCCAACCGTTGTCTTCGGCTTCTTCGCTTTGGAGTTCCTCACACAACTTGTATTGGTCAAGATTTTCCCGGGCATCGAGGTTTTTAACGCCCTCTCCGCCGGTTTGATCATGGGCGTCATGATCATCCCTACCATCGCCTCCTTATCTGAAGATGCAATGGCGGCAGTTCCATCCGGCTTACGCGATGGCGCATACGCTCTAGGGTCGAGCAAACGCCAAACTGCCGTGAAAGTGGTTATTCCCGCTGCACTGTCCGGGATTGTGGCGGCTTTTGTCCTTGGGATCTCTCGAGCTATCGGCGAAACCATGATCGTAACCGTGGCTGCTGGATTACAGCCACAATTGAGTTTCAACCCTTTGATTGGCATGCAAACCATGACCTCCTACATTGCAGCGGCGGGTTCAGGTGACTTAGCTACCGGGTCGATTGAGTACAAATCCATTTTCGCCGTAGGAATGCTGCTCTTTGTTTTAACTTTTATCATGAATATTTTCAGCGTTCGGCTTGTGCGACGATTTAGGCAGGCATACCAGTGAGCTACGCCCAAGTTCAGACTCAGCTCACCAGCAAAGGAACACCTTTACGTGATCGCGTCTTCATGTGGTTGCTTTTCATTTCGCTTGCCGTAGGTATTGTCACACTCGCTGTCCTACTCATCTACGTAACCGTTAAGGGTTGGCCACGGCTAGATTTGCGTCTCTTCACCAATATGCCCTCTGTACGCGATGCAGAGAATGCGGGTGCCCAATCAGCAATCACCGGAACAATCTGGGTTATTTCGTTTACAGCTCTTATTTCGATACCCACCGGCATCATGTCCGCTCTCTATCTGGAGGAGTTTGCCAAGCCGAATAGCAGATTCCAGCGATTTATTGAGGTCAATATCCAAAACCTTGCCGCTGTTCCTTCAATTGTTTACGGCATTCTGGGACTTGCGATTTTTGCCAGAGCTTTGGCGTTGGGACAAAGCGTTATCACCGCTTCGCTAACTCTCGCGCTACTTGTTCTGCCAGTAATTATCATCGCCACTCGAGAAGCTTTACGTGCCGTTCCAAGAAATATTCGAGACGGTTCCCTAGCGTTAGGCGCAACCGAATGGCAGACGGCATACCGTCAAACTTTGCCGGCGGCAGTCCCTGGTATCGCCACCGGAACAATTTTGGCTCTATCTCGAGCAATTGGTGAAGCTGCCCCTTTGCTACTTCTCGGTGCCGTCTCGTTCATCACGTTTAACCCCAACGGGGTGCTCTCCGGTTACACCACGCTACCCATTCAGATTTTCAATTGGACCAAGGAATCCCGCGAGGAATTCCAAGTCCTGGCGGCGGCGACGATCGTTGTCCTACTTCTACTCTTGCTCGCTATGAACTTCGTGGCGATCTGGATCCGCAACCGAACCCAGAAGCGCTGGTAGTGAGAGGAACCCATGAATCAGCCAAATAATATTTCCATGCAACTCGACAAGGCAATGTCTGCCCGTGGAGTGTCAATACCTATTGAGGTACGCGACCCGGTATTCACTCTGGACGACGTCAGCGTGTTCTACGGCGACTACGAAGCAATTCGTAACGTTACTTTACCTATTGCCAAAAACGAGATCACGGCATTTATTGGGCCAAGTGGATGCGGCAAGTCAACGCTGTTGCGCAGCTTCAACCGAATGAACGACCTGATTCCAGGTGCTCGAGTTGAGGGTGTCGTCGCCTATCACGGAACCGATATTTACGGCCCTGACGTCGACCCGATTGAGGTGCGACGCAAAGTGGGCATGGTTTTCCAGAAACCCAATGTTTTCCCAAAATCAATCTATGACAATGTCGCCTACGGCCCGAAAGTCAATGGGGCAAAAGGAAACCTCGATGACCTTGTCGAGGAGTGTCTGACTAGGGCCGCCCTGTGGAACGAAGTGAAAGACGACCTTAAGAAAAGTGCGTACGCACTTTCGGGTGGTCAACAGCAACGCCTGGTAATTGCGCGATGCATCGCGGTGAAACCCGAAGTGATCCTGATGGACGAACCATGTGCATCCCTTGACCCGATCGCCACGGCAAAGATCGAAGACCTCATGGTTGAACTTGCAAACGACTACACGATCGTGATTGTGACGCACAACATGCAACAGGCAGCCCGCGTCTCAGACCGGACCGCTTTTTTCACTGCAGAACTCGACGACAAGGACATAAGGCATGGGCGTCTTGTCGAATTTGGGCGTACCCGTGAACTTTTCAGTTCACCGACAGACCCCCGCACGGAGGATTACATCTCTGGTCGATTCGGGTAATCCGGTCGGATTCGGGTAATTCGGCTGGATTCGGGTAAATTGGGGTAGATGCGAATCATTGCCTTGGCCCTAGTTGCAAGTCTCACTGTGGTTGGCTGTTCAAGTAGCACCACTTCCGATTCGCCTTCCGCACCTGAAACCGCACCGAGTTCGAGTCCTTCAGCAAATGCTCTGGACAGCGCGATAGAGGCAACGGCTGCTCGCGGCACCGCGGTACTCAATATTTCAATTGACTCAGCTGATCAACAGATTGCTGGAGTCGGCAGCGCGTATCTTGCCAACAACCGAGGTGAGATCGCGTGGAGCGATCAAAGCAGCAACGAATCCTGGACGGATTTGATTAACTCCGACGGGACCTACACGTTGGTTGACGGCTCGTGGTTTCTCGCGCCGACAGGCACGCAGACTCCCACTTCAGGAAATACATCTCCGCTGAGCCAGCTCGGGTCGGTCACCCCGAACGGTGAAAACCCACTGACCGGGAGTCTTCCACTTTCCATTGATTCAGGTATGAACTTCTCAGACGAGGAACTCATCGAGTTGGCCAAAACCTGCGACATGAGCCTTGCGGTTGAAGTCGGGCTTGACTCTGACGGTCTTATCAGTTCAATCGTTAAATCATTCGAGTGTCCCGGTAATGAAAGAGTGAGTGCGAGCGCACTGACTGACTTCGGTGCACCCATCAATTTGTCAACTCCAGAAGACGCCTTCGAAGTAGATCCAGGCCAGTAGCCGATTACTGCCCCAGCAAGTAAGCGGCTCCGCGCTGTGCAGAAGGGCCTTTCACGCGCAGTACACACAAGCCGTCTTTCTTCAAGGACACCCGTTTACCCGCAAGTACGCAGATCCCACGCGACGCAGGGGCGATCCGTACCCGAATATTTTTTCCAGTCACTCCGGCCCACCGTGCCACGGTTCGCTGGGAAACGCGTGCAGGTGGCGTCCGAACGGCGTTCACCACGACTGCGCCAATCGCTGGTGACTGGGTTCCCGCTCCCAATTCATTCACCGCCTGAACGGCAAGTGTTAAAACCGTTCCAGCCTTTTGGCCTGAAACAACACATTGAGAGATAGCCACCGTGCATACAGGTGTTAGTCCACCTGTTGGATCGATCGTAGAAACTAGGTAACCACTGATAGGAAGGCCGCCGTCGTATTCGGGAACATCCCATGAAACCAAGACTCGAGCTCGGGATTGCGATTCGGTGGCAACATTGAGTGGTGCACTCGGTGTTGAGGTCGGTGCGGGAACATACTGATTGATCCATGGAAGGAATGTGGTTACCCGGGTATAAATTCCTGGAAAGTTGGGCAACGCACATTCATTACCAACACTCGTGACGCCTGCAAGGACCGGGCCTAAATCTGTGGCAACAACAAGTGGTCCACCACTATCACCCTGACACGTATCGATACCTCCGCCAGGAACCCCCGCGCAGATACTCTCGTTACTGCTGAATCCTCCGTACGCACCGCAAGAATTATCCCCCGGGGCGCTCAGAACCGACACATTTGCAGCCAAGAGCGCATCACTTGATTTACCACCAAAACTGGTACTGCCCCATCCGGTTACTTGAGCACTTGTTCCTGATGCCGGCCATAGTGCCGGATCTTGAGTGACCGGTAAGGCAATCGGTTGAATGGTCTGTGAGAAAACAAGCGGTGCTGCAAGTTGGAGCAGCGCTATATCCCCACTAAATGTGTTTGGATCCCAACTTGGATTAATGGTGATTCCCGAAACTTGTAATGCGTTCTGGGTGGAACGCTGGCTTAGGTTGCTGACTCCGACAAAAGCCGAAATGTCATTTGGGCTTGCTCCGCCCAAACAGTGAGCCGCAGTCAGGAGCCATTGGGTTCCAATAATCGAGGCGCCGCACAGGGTTGAATTGCGAATCAATAGCGCCGCCTGCCAAGGGACCGAGTCAATCGATACCTGGGCTCCGCCAACTACTCGGGGCGCCGCGGCTTCTGCACTGACACCGATTCCAGCGATGACAAGCAGTGAACTTGCCAGCGCAATCAATGCCGTAGATCTTTTACCCACCCTAGAAGTATGCAGGTACCCTTGGCCCATGAACAACAGTCGCTGGTCAATCGGATCCCAAAACAGCTTCCTCTCGATTTACAGCAAGAACAGTGTGTTGAGTGTCGGTTCAATTGGATCCGCCGGCAGCATCCTGTCCGTAGGTTCATTTGCCAGTTTCGCGAGCGTGATGAGCGCCGCTTCGGTTGCCTCCGTCATGGCATGGAGGTCATTCAGAAAGTGGTGAAGCTAGCTAATCAGCTGTAACACCTTTTCCGAGCACCACGATCCCACCGGGACTCACCGTGTAACGAGCCCGGTCGTGTTCAAGGTCAACTCCAATGTGTGCATTGGCGGGGATAACAACGTTTTTGTCCAGGATTGCATTTCGCACAACCGCATTTGGACCGATCCGTACACCCGGCATGATCACGCTGCCTTCAACGTATGAACCGGACTCAATTGCCACGCTCGAAGCCACAACAGAAGTCCGAACGTGGCCGCCAGAAATAATGCTGCCTGCACCGACCATAGATTCGTGGGCGTTTCCGCCTTCTACGAACTTGGCGGGGGGTAGTGGCGGGATATTAGACAGGATCGGCCAACGTCGGTTGTACAAATTAAAGACCGGGTGCACAGACACTAGATCCATGTGAGCATCGTGGTAACTATCAAGTGAGCCAACATCGCGCCAGTAACCCAGGTCACGGTCCATGGCTCCTGGGACAATATTTGAAGAGAAGTCGTACACGAATGCACGCCCCTGCTGGGTCAACATGGGAATAATGTTTCCACCCATGTCGTGAACCGAACCAGGATCAGATGCATCTTCTTTTAACACCTCAAGAAGCACGTCCGTGCTGAACACGTAATTGCCCATTGAGACGAAACTTTCCTCCGGTGAGCCTGGAATCGCAGGTGGGTCAGCAGGCTTTTCCAGAAAGTTTGCAATTTTGTGACCGTCGGGACCGACTTCAATCACACCGAATTCACTCGCGGTGGCTCGTGGCCTACGAAGTCCAGCAACCGTAACTCCTGCGCCGCTGTCAATATGCGCCTGAACCATCTGCATGGGGTCCATGCGGTACACGTGGTCGGCACCAAAAACGACGACGTAATCTGGGTTTTCGTCGTAGACGAGGTTGAGACTCTGGTAAATCGCGTCGGCGCTGCCGGTGAACCAACGAGGACCCAGCCGTTGCTGGGCGGGA
>DKME01000028.1 GCA_002469525.1 Actinobacteria bacterium UBA7422 | reverse complement strand
CTCGGCTGGCTTCTTGGTCAATGGGCGATCTGGATAAATATTGATCCAAACCTTGCCACCACGGCGAATATGACGCGTGATTGCAATACGGGAAGCCTCAATCTGTCGGTTTGTTACATATGCGGGCTCGAGCGCCTGCAGTCCGTACGTTCCGAAAGTTACCTTGGTTCCACCCTTAGCTACACCTCGACGAGTCGGGTGGTGCTGCTTGCGGTGCTTTACGCGACGGGGAATCAACATGATTAGCTCTCCGTTGTTTCTGCCGCGGCGACATTAGCTTCGACTACAACCTCCGAGGCGGCCGCTACGGCTGCTCCAGCTTCGTTGCCATCTTCGCGGCGTGGACGGTCACTTGGCGCCTTGCGGGTTGCTCCCATGCGGGCGGTTGCCGCAGCGGCTTCACGCTCAGCCCGAGTCGGGAGTGCTTCGCCCTTGTAGATCCACACCTTGACGCCAATCCGACCAAAAGTGGTGCGCGATTCATAGAAGCCGTAGTCAATGTCGGCGCGCAGTGTATGCAACGGGACACGACCTTCGCGGTAAAACTCAGTACGAGACATTTCGGCTCCACCGAGACGGCCGCTGACCTGGACCCGAATTCCCTTAGCCCCAGCCTTCATGGCGCTCTGCATTCCCTTGCGCATTGCGCGACGGAATGAGACCCGACTGGAGAGCTGCTCTGCGATCCCTTGAGCAACGAGCTGTGATTCCATTTCAGGATTCTTCACTTCGAGAATGTTCAGTTGGACCTGCTTACCTGTGAGTTTTTCCAGATCCCCACGAAGACGATCGGCTTCAGCTCCACGCCGACCAATAACAATTCCTGGACGGGCAGTGTGAATGTCGACGCGGACGCGGTCGCGCGTGCGTTCGATTTCTACTTTAGCGATACCCGCACGTTCCATACCGGTGCTAAGAACCTTCCGGATTGCTACGTCTTCTTTCACGTAGTCGCTGTAACGCTGGCCCTGCTTTGGGCTGTCAGCAAACCAACGACTGGTGAAGTCTGTCGTGATACCTAGGCGAAAGCCATGTGGATTAACTTTTTGACCCATGGATTAGCCCTCCTTCTCAGTGGTCTTATTCTCAGTGGTCTTCTTGGCAGGAGCCTTCTTGGCCGCAGCCTTTTTAGCTGCCGGAGCGTCCGTCTCTTCCGTCTGGACACCCTTGTCAACGACGTCCGACTTAGGTGCGCTCTGTGACTTGGCGGCTACTGCTTTGGCCGGCTTTGTTGGGCGCGTCACTTTCGGCAATGCGATGCCGTCGGTCACGATCACCGTGATGTGTGAGCTGCGCTTGCGGATCTTGAATGCACGACCCTGTGCGCGAGGACGAATACGCTTCATGGTCGGACCCTCGTCTACGAAGGCTTCACTGATTGTGAGGTCCTTGGTATCCATGCCGTGATTGTTACCCGCATTAGCTACCGCACTCGCGAGCACTTTGCCCACGGGTTCGCTAGCTGCTTGCGGAGCAAACCGCAGCAGCGCCTGGGCATCGTCGGCGTTCATCCCACGGATGAGATCAATTACCCGACGTGCCTTCATGGGCGTCACGCGGACGTACCGCGCCTGGGCCCTGGCTTCCATCGCTTTCCCCTTGCTTCTCGTTAGTACTGAACTACTGAATTGACAAAATTGAAAAACTGGATGACGTAACTATTGAATTAGCGTCGCTTAGATTTGCGGTCGTCCTTCACGTGGCCCCGGAAGGTGCGTGTTGGTGCAAATTCGCCAAGCTTGTGCCCGACCATGTTCTCGGAGATGAATACCGGAACGTGCTTGCGACCGTCGTGGACCGCGATCGTGTGACCGAGCATTGCCGGAGACACCATCGAGCGACGTGACCAGGTCTTGATTACATTCTTGGTATTCGCTTCATTCTGGGCATCTACTTTTTTGAGTAGATGTCCATCAATGAAAGGACCCTTTTTCAAACTGCGAGGCATGATTTACCGCTTTCCTTAACGCTTCTTGCCGGACTTGCGACGACGAACGATGAACTGATCGCTGGCTTTATTCTTTTTGCGTGTGCGACCCTCGGGCTTACCACCTGGGTTAACCGGGTGACGACCACCGGAAGTCTTACCTTCACCGCCACCGTGCGGGTGGTCTACCGGGTTCATGGCAACACCGCGGACGGTTGGGCGCTTGCCCTTCCAACGCATGCGGCCTGCTTTACCCCAGTTGATGTTGGACTGCTCTGCGTTGCCAACCTCGCCGATAGTTGCACGGGAGCGAACATCCACGTTGCGAATTTCACCGGATGGCATCCGTAGCTGCGCGAAGGGACCTTCCTTGGCCACTAACTGAACACTTGCACCTGCGGAGCGGGCAATTTTGGCTCCTCCACCTGGCTTGATCTCAATGGCGTGAATAACGGTACCGACCGGGATATTTCGCATTGGGAGGTTATTGCCGGGCTTAATGTCAGCGCTGGCACCCGTTTCAATCTTGTCACCCTGCTTCAACTTATTGGGGGCAATGATGTACCGCTTCTCACCGTCCGCGTAATGCAGCAGTGCGATCCGCGCTGTTCGGTTTGGATCGTACTCAATATGCGCAACAGTTGCGGGTACGCCGTCTTTGTCAGCCCGCTTGAAGTCAATGAGACGGTAAGCACGCTTGTGGCCACCGCCCTTGTGACGGGTTGTGATCTTGCCGGAGTTATTGCGCCCACCCTTTTTTGGTAGAGGACGCAGCAATGACTTCTCGGGCGTCGACCGGGTGATTTCAGAGAAGTCGGCAACACTTGAACCACGACGGCCCGGTGTAGTCGGCTTGTACTTACGGATACCCATTTTCGTCTCTCGTTTCGTTGTTTCTCGGTGATCCCAGGACTCCGTTAGGAGACCGGTCCGCCAAATATGTCGATGCGATCGCCCGCGGCGACGGACACAATCGCACGCTTGGTTGAAGCCTTGCGACCAAATCCGGTGCGGGTGCGTACGCGCTTGCCTTCACGGTTCATGGTGTTAACACTTGTCACCTTTACACCGAATACTTCTTCGACGGCAATCTTGATTTGCGTCTTGTTGGCATCCGGGGAAACGATGAAGGTGTACTTGTTTTGATCGAGAAGGCCATAAGCCTTTTCGGAAACAACCGGTGAGATCAAGATGTCACGTGGGTCAACAATTCTCATGCTTCTACCTCACTTTCGGCGGCAACAGCCTTGGCTCCCTTACCCTTGACCGGCCCTGCGACAAATGCGTCGTAGGCGGTCTGGGTGAAGACAAGGTGATCGCTGATCAACACGTCATAGGTGTTGAGCTGATCTGGTGCAACGATTGCGACGTCACCGAGGTTGCGCAGCGACAACCATGCCACCGCTTCTTCCCGAGTGAGCACAATGAGGACCTGTCCGACAACGTTGAGTGCCTTGAGTGTGGCGGTTGCACCCTTTGTTGAGGGAGTATCTCCGCTAACAAGCTCGGAGACAATGTGAATACGACCCTCACTCGCCCGATCCGAGAGCGCGCCGCGCAACGCAGCCGACTTCATCTTCTTGGGAGTCCGCTGGTCATATGAGCGAGGCTGCGGACCATGGCTGATTCCACCACCGGTGTACTGAGGTGCGCGGATCGAGCCCTGGCGGGCGCGACCGGTCCCCTTCTGCTTATGGGGCTTGCGTCCACCACCGCTGACTTCAGCACGTGTCTTGGTCGAGTGGGTTCCCTGTCGAGCGGCAGCAAGTTGAGCCACTACAACCTGGTGAATGAGTGGAATGTTGACGGCGACTTCGAAGACTTCGGCCGGCAACTCAACCTTGCCCGATGTTTTTCCTTCTGGGGTCATGACATCTATTGAACTCATAGCTGAACCTCCTTAACGGCCGTGTGAATAAACACCAAGCCACCCTTGGGCCCAGGTACGGCGCCCTTGAGCAGAATCAAGCCACGCTCAACGTCAATTGCTTGAACTTTCAGATTCTGTGTTGTCTGTCGAACCCCACCCATGCGTCCAGCCATTTTCATGCCCTTAAAAACACGACCTGGAGTTGCACATCCACCGATCGAACCAGCGCTACGGTGCTTCTTGTTGACACCGTGAGTGGCGCGGAGGCCATGGAAACCATGGCGCTTCATTACTCCAGCGAATCCCTTGCCCTTTGTCGTGCCGACAATGTCGACGTTCTGACCGGTGACAAAAATTTCGGCGGTGAGCTCCTGGCCCAATGTGTATTCGGATGCATCGGGTGTTCGCACTTCTACGAGGTGTCGACGTGGGGTCACGCCAGCCTTGGCGAAGTGGCCGGCATCTGGTTTGTTGACCTTGCGTGGGTCAATTGCACCGAAGGCAATTTGTACCGCGGAATAGCCGTCTGTGTCCGGGGTGCGCACCTGGGTGACGACACTGGGACCGGCTTTCACAACGGTAACGGGAACAACCTTGTTGTTCTCGTCCCATACCTGGGTCATACCGAGCTTTTCGCCCAGCAATCCCTTGACGTTGTTACTCATGGTGTTCAGATCTCCTGTAACTTGATCTCGATTAGAGCTTGATCTCGATGTCAACGCCGGCTGGAAGATCCAGGCGCATCAAAGAGTCAACGGTCTTTGGTGTTGGGTCGAGAATGTCGATGAGGCGCTTGTGTGTGCGCATCTCGAAGTGTTCCCGTGAGTCCTTGTACTTGTGTGGTGACCGGATAACGCAAAACACGTTCTTCTCGGTCGGCAACGGCACGGGGCCCGCAACCTGTGCACCGGTACGAATGACCGTCTCAACGATTTTACGCGCTGAGGAGTCAATGATCTCGTGGTCGTAGGCCTTGAGCCTGATCCGGATCTTCTGTCCCGCCATGGTGGCTTGGTTCCTTACTCGTGTAGTTGCGAATTGTGGTTGGTGCTTTATTAACTATGGTTTTCGTGGCGGGTACCGGGTCGCGATGCCCGCCACGAAGACTTAGTTGTTGTGCTACTTGAGGATCTTGG
>DKME01000020.1 GCA_002469525.1 Actinobacteria bacterium UBA7422 | reverse complement strand
CTTCTTCACCGGAGCCGCCTTCTTTTTCGCGGCTGGTTTAGCAGCCACTTTTTTCTTGACAGCGGTCTTTTTTGGTTGTGCTTTTTTTGCGACCAACGTCGTCGCCCCCTTAGCTCACTCGACTGCCTAACCTTGAATGCATGTGAATATGTGAAAGTGCGCCTGACGACGCACGTGCGTATGGTATTGCGTCCGCGCTAAAGTTACGCACTGCCCCGGTCTTAATCATTCAGCCAGGCCACGTTTGGCTGATTACGTCTTACTCAGAGAAAAGTGCGTAAACATGTACAAAGTGGTCCCACCCACGGTGAATCTTCGCGATCTGGAGCACGAAATCCTTGATCTTTGGGAATCTGAGGGAACCTTCGCCGCTTCGATGCAGGCAAGCACAGGTCGCCCAGCCTGGACTTTCTATGAAGGACCACCCACGGCAAATGGAGCTCCAGGGACCCACCACATTGAGGCTCGGGCCTTCAAAGATATTTTTCCCCGCTATCGCACCATGAAGGGTTACCACGTTGTCCGCCAGGCCGGCTGGGACTGTCACGGGCTCCCCGTGGAACTGGCGGTTGAAAAGGAACTGGGCTTTTCGGGCAAAAAAGACATTGAGAACTATGGAATCGCAGAGTTCAATGAAAAATGTCGAGAGTCCGTAGTTCGTCACGTGGACGCCTTCACTGACCTCACAACCCGCATGGGTTACTGGGTCGACATGGAAAGCGCCTACTGGACCATGGACTCTCAATACATTCAGAGTGTTTGGTGGTCATTGAAGCAGATTTTTAATGCCGGACTCTTAGTCCAGGATCATCGAGTTTCGCCATATTGCCCTCGTTGCGGGACGGGCCTGAGTGACCATGAACTGGCACAGGGATACGAAGACGTATTGGACCCTTCCGTGTATGTGCGTTTCCCTGTCACTTCGGGTTCGCTCGTTTCGAAGTATTCGAATCTTTCGCTCTTGGTATGGACAACGACTCCATGGACCTTGGTGTCAAACACGGCCGTTGCTGTCAAACCCAATGCAATTTACTGTGTGGTTGAATCCGAATCTGAGTATTTTGTGGTGGCCCAGGACCTAGTGGAGAATCTTTTCGGCGAGCCAACGGGAGAGAAGGGTGAAACTCGATACCGGATACTTGAGAGTTTCCCTGGTACCGAACTCGAGCGTGTCACCTATCAGCGTCCATTTGAACTCATTGACATTCCTGATTCGCACTTTGTCATTCTTGCTGACTACGTCACAACCGGTGACGGAACTGGGCTCGTTCACCAGGCGCCCGCATTCGGAGCGGACGACCTAGTCAGTTGTCGCGCCTACGGACTCCCAGTTGTGAACCCAATTGCTCCCGATGGCACTTTTCTTGCCGAAACTCCAATCGTGGGTGGACAGTTTTTCAAGAAAGCGGATACGGCATTAACCGATGACCTAAGGAAGCGTGGACTTCTATTTCGCGAGGAACCCTACGAGCACTCGTATCCACACTGCTGGCGCTGCCATACGCCACTGATCTATTACGCACAACCGTCGTGGTACATCAAAACGACCGACATCAAAGACCGTCTCATGGCGGAAAATGAAAAAACCAACTGGTACCCGGACACGATTCAATGGGGGCGCTACGGTGACTGGCTAACCAATAACGTTGATTGGGCTCTCTCTCGAAATCGCTACTGGGGAACCCCCCTGCCTATTTGGCGTTGCGAAAATGAGCACCTGACCGTTATTGAGTCCCTCACCGAACTTGGAAAACTCGCAGGCCAAGAAATCACCGAACTCGACCCGCACCGCCCCTTTATTGATGACATCACTTTCAATTGCCCAGAATGCAAGTCAACTGCAACAAGGGTCCCCGAAGTTATTGATTGCTGGTATGACTCAGGAGCGATGCCATTTGCTGCCCAGTGGTACCCGCAGAAAAATTCAAAAGCTTTCACAACCCAATACCCGGCAGATTTTGTATGCGAGGCAATCGATCAAACGCGGGGCTGGTTTTACACCCTCATGGCAATTGGCACCCTAGTCTTCGACAAGTCTTCCTATAAGAATGTTGTATGCCTGGGTCACATTCTCGACGAAGATGGTAGAAAAATGAGCAAGCATCTGGGCAACGTGCTTGAACCCATCCCGCTCATGGATCAGCATGGTGCCGACGCAGTCCGTTGGTTCATGTTGGCCAGCGGTTCTCCGTGGCAGTCGCGCCGAGTTGGACATACTGCAATTGCAGATATTGTCCGGAAGAATTTATTGACATATTGGAACACGGTTTCCTTCTTGTCCCTTTATGCTCGAAGCGCTCCTTGGTCGCCCGCCGACGGTGCACCGCCTGCAGATCAACGCCCGATCATGGACCGCTGGCTACTGGCTCAAGCGCACTCGCTGAGCGCCGAGGTCGACCGAGCCCTTGAAAATTTCGACACCCAACTTGGTGGGCGCCTCATTACCGAGTTTATTGACAACCTTTCGAATTGGTATGTGCGACGGACTCGCCGTCGCTTCTGGGATGGTGATCCTGCAGCACTTGCTAGCTTGCACGAAGCGCTCCAGGTCGTGACTCTTTGCATGGCTCCCTACACGCCGTTTATAACCGAAAGAGTGTGGCAGGATCTTTTCCGGGAAACGCAACCTGAACTTCCGCCATCAGTTCACCTTGCCAGTTGGCCGAGCGAGTCTGCTGTGGACTTGGAATTGCAAGAACAGATGGAATTGGCGCGCCGAGTCACAGAACTTGGTCGCTCTGCCCGTGCGGCGAGTTCCGTCAAGACTCGACAGCCACTTGGGCGAGCGCTCATTAGTGCGCCCGGTTGGGATTCGCTACCGGCAGAGTTGATTGCCGAAGTAGCGGAGGAGCTTAATGTCAGGGAGCTCTTGACCCTTGATGTCTCCGATAGTGCACTGGTCAATATTTCGCTTAAGCCGAACTTTCGTTCACTTGGTGCCCGGTTTGGAAAACAAACTCCACTAGTAGCTGCACACATTGCCGGACAGGATCCCGTCGGATTGGTGAACACCCTGCGCGAAAAAGGCAATGTCATGTATTCGATTGACGGAATTGACGCAATGGCGCAGATTGAACTGTCTGACCTAGTAATCACTGAAACTCCAATCGAAGGCTGGGCGGTCGCATCTGACGGTGGTGAGAGTTTTGCACTTGACTTAGAGATCACACACGATTTGGCACTCGCCGGAATGGCACGTGACATTGTTCGCGCACTTCAAGAAGGCCGAAAGAATGCCGGATTCCAGATCAGTGACCGCATAAACGTCACGTGGAGTTCAGAGAGTCGGGATGTTGTAGAGACTATGCGTGTCCACGGTTCCGAGATAGCTGGCGAGATTCTGGCGCTGGGTCTCACGCAGGTCAATGGCGAAGTCAGTGGATTCTCCATACTGGATACCGATAGTGACATTGAAGCAACGTTCGGATTGCAAAAAACTTGAAGTTCAGAGTCCTCGGAGAATCCCAATGAGGATTTGAATTCCAATTAGGAGGATCAAAAAGCCTAGGTCGAGCGACACTTGACCCAATCTAAGAGGGGGCACAACCCGCCTAATCAATTTCAGCGGCGGTTCGGTAAGCGTGTAGATCCCTTCCACGATGATTAATACGAAACCTGAGGGGCGCCACTCTCGAGCAAAAACTTGAACGAAGTCAAAGATAAGTCGGCCGATCAAAACGAGTAGATAAAGGAAGAGGATATTGGCGATCCATGCGCCTACCGTGTTCACTCGCTCAACCTACCTGAGTCAGCTTTGATTGAAGAAGCCGTCCTGGGCGACCTGTGCTCGTGCTTGGTCTCCTACGTCAACATTGACCGGTGACAGCAGGAAAACTTTATTGGTCACACGCTCAATGCTGCCACGGCAGCCAAACACCAAGCCGGCTGCAAAGTCAATAATCCTTTTGGCGTCGTTGTCGTCAAGATCGCTCAAATTCATGATAACCGGGATACCCTCTCGGTATTCCTCTCCGATTCGGCGTGCATCGTTGTAGGAGCGCGGATGAATCGACTCAATCCGGCCGAAATCAAAATTACGTTGGGGTGCCTGGACCGGAGCGGCATTGCGGCTGGGGAGTTCTTCCTCACGCCGAATAGTTCGGACGCCCCGCGATTCCCTCTGCCGCGAAACTTGTGAATTTTCCGGCGCGTCGATTCCGTATTCGTCTGAAAAACCGCGACCTGAATATGCCCTGTTCGAAGTCTGGACTCTTGATTCATAACGTTCCGGAGAGTTGCGTGAACTCCGAGGATCGTCGTAGCTCTCCATGGAATAATCATCCGCGTAGGAGTCGTCTTCCACCAAACCTAGGTACACAGCCATTCGACGCAAACCACTAGCCATGCTCTACCCACCGCTTTCCCTTTAATTCCACAGAACAGTTCGTCGAAGGCCTCATTCTCCTAGGTTACTGCACATATTGCCGCTGTCCGAGGATCGCACTGCCAAGTCGAACCTGTGTCGCGCCTGCGGAAATTGCGGATTCAAGATCCTCGGACATACCTGCCGAGATCATCTCCGCGTCAGGGTGCGTTTCTCGAATCATTTGTGAGGTTGAGGCCAATTTTTCGAAGGCTCCTCCTGCGGGCATGCCCGTACTGGGGTGAGGGGCAATACCCATGACTCCCCTGAGCAACAAATGCGGCGCCTGATCAAACTCTTGGAGGAATTCGGGGATCTGAGAAACATGCGCACCACCGCGACTGGGCGAATCTGCGGGATCAAGATTGAATTGTATGAGAACCCTCAATGTCCTATTGGCCATTGAGGCCGCTTTTTCCAATGCCTGAACGTGGTCAACCCGATCTAGAGTCTCGACCATGTCAGCCCAACGAGCGATCGACTTGAATTTGTTACTTTGCAGTTGCCCGATCATGTGCCACTTCAACAATGGAAAATCAGTACATTCCAACACTTTTTCCCGTGCTTCTTGGTCTCTATTTTCCCCGAAGCGAACCTGGCCCAATTGGCTCAAAATCTTCACGTCGGTTGCAGGGTAGGTCTTGGAAACAACTAGTAGCTCAACGACTCTGCCGTCACTCGCATTTCTAATCCGTTCGTGCGCAGCTTCTAGGTTGTTACGGAGTTGCTTGCTTCTATCGTGAAGCTGGTCGCTCATGATTCCTCCTGATGTTCAGTTATGGCCACGATTACTCCTTGCCGACCAGTTACCCTCTCGCGGCGATAAGAAAAAAGTTCCTCAGGATTTTCATAGGTGCATCCGCCCACAACCAATGGTGCGATACCTTGTAACGCCAACTCAGCAATCACACCGGCACGAACGTCTATTCCGTGTTGTGTCTGCAATGCCGCAATAGAGACTTCTTTCACGGTCGATTGTCTCACCAAATCGCGCCGCTGCGCATGCGATGAGTAGCACCCGCCACAAATGGCAGGGCCAACCACCGCCTGAATGTCACTTGCGCCATGTCCTCGCAACTCCAAGATGGTCGCGGTCACTATGCCGGCAACTAAACCCTTCCAGCCACAATGCACCGCACTGACTAGTGGGGATGACAGCCCACGGGATCCGTAGAAAACTAAAGGTACACAATCAGCACCCATTGCAACTAACCCAATCCCTTGTGAAGCCGATACCAAGGCATCAACGCGGGTAAAAACTCCTGCCTGCGCAACTACTCCGATCGATTTACCGTGCACCGGCTCCATGAGAGCTAAGTGCGATCGATTCATCCCGATAAGTTGCGCCAAACCCTCTAGATTCTGGTCAACGCAACCCTGATCGTCTCCGACGTGGGAAGCGATATTCGCTGAACTGAATGCCCCCGAACTATTTCCACCCAAACGACCAGTGACCGCCCAGAAAGCTGGACGGTCACCAGGTGCCACTGGCGCAAATACACCACTGGCAAGGGGAAGGACCATTTATTTCAAGAAATCAGGTATATCTAGGTCATCGTCAGTGTCGTCGAAGGCAACCGTCTTTGGCTGTTGAACGCTTTGGCCAAACACAGGTGCCTCTGCGGACGCGGCATCTCGCGCAGACACCTTCTTTGCGGGTGGTTCTCCGCCGTCGAAGCCAGCCGCAATTACCGTGACTCTGACTTCGTCACCGAGGGTGTCGTCGATCACTGCTCCGAAAATAATGTTTGCGTCAGGATGCGCTGCATCAGCGACTAATCGTGCAGCTTCATTGATCTCGAAAAGCCCTAAGTCGCTACCGCCTGAAATTGACAGGAGTACACCGTGAGCGCCGTCAATACCTGCCTCAAGTAGTGGGCTTGAAATCGCCTTCTCAGCCGCTTGCACTGCCCTGTCTTCTCCTCTGGAGGAGCCAATTCCCATCAATGCTGACCCGGCAGAGTGCATGACACTCTTGACGTCGGCAAAGTCAAGGTTGATTAGTCCCGGAGTCGTAATCAAGTCAGTGATTCCACTCACTCCTTGCAGAAGCACGTGATCTGCCTGACGGAAAGCGTCAATTACGGAGATCTCTCGATCCGCCAACGAAAGAAGTCTGTCGTTGGGAATCACGATGAGCGTGTCCACTTCGGCACGCAGTTCATCGACTCCTTGGTCGGCCTGTGACATCCGGCGGCGACCCTCAAACCCAAATGGCCTGGTGACCACACCGATTGTCAATGCACCCAGTGTGCGAGCCACCTTGGCGACTACAGGCGCACCACCGGTGCCGGTTCCACCGCCCTCGCCCGCCGTGACAAAGACCATGTCCGCGCCGCGGAGCACTTCTTCGATTTCCTCTAAATGGTCTTCGGCTGCTTTCTTGCCAACCTCAGGGTTGGCACCAGCGCCAAGGCCTCGTGTCAACTCACGCCCAATGTCCAGTTTGACATCCGCGTCGCTCATGAGGAGTGCCTGCGCGTCGGTGTTGATAGCGATGAACTCGACGCCTTTAAGACCGACCTCAATCATTCTGTTGACCGCGTTAACACCGCCGCCACCAATTCCGACAACCTTGATTACTGCTAAGTAGTTCTGTGGAGCCGCCACGGCCGCTCTCCTTTTCCGTTCGTGTCGGTGAAAGGGGCTCCACCGAACTCGTTAGTCACAAACCCTCAACCTCTACAAGAGGCTAAGCAAATGGTCCGTTTGTGGCCGCGCGGACCATAGACGGTCCAGATGGGAAAGCGCAAGCCAGAATGGCTATTTTTTCGAAAATGTTTCAAAAAAATTTTAATCGATGCCAATTTCCGCGTGCACTTATCGCTTCTTTGGTCCCTTTTCGTCGGTCGTAGTCGGCAATTCAGGAGCGCTTACGTCATAGATTTGTGCCCGGCGAGAAAGAAGCGCGTCGAGCACCGCGGCCTTAAATTCGAGTTCGTCCGAACTCCCCCAGCGCACCGTTGAGCCGGACTTGAGATCCAATTCGATGCTGTCAATTGACGCCGCTCGCACCCGAACAACTTTCTTAGCCAGCTTGTTTGGCAGCGCAGCAACCACCTCGACCGCCGAAACTAAGGGCGCACCTGACGCCTGAATCAGTGGTAATCCATCAAGTGCGTTCGATTCGAAAATGACTCCTTCGGCGTCCACTCCTTTGTTGGTGTCACCCTCCTTGACCCGTGCTAAGGGCACCCTTAGGTCGAGAGCGACTACAACTTCGTTGGGCCAGCCCCTGCGCACTTCCACAGCAGAGACCCACGGCAAATTCGCGATTGCTTGAGCGGCCGAATCGCTATCAAGCCTGGCAATCGGTTGATTTATGGAAATACTGGCGAT
The DNA here is from genome assembly GCA_002469525.1 of Actinobacteria bacterium UBA7422. GTDB lineage: Bacteria > Actinomycetota > Actinomycetes > S36-B12 > S36-B12 > UBA4592. The sequence goes on along the minus strand of DKME01000020.1, from coordinate 2,869 downwards.
ATCGCGAACTTGGGAAACTTGTTCCAGTGAAAGGACTTGACCAGTGGCGTCAACTACTTGAACTTCCTTTACTGCAAATACAGGAGAGAACCAGACCAGCCAAGTAACGAGTCCAATTGATATCAAGATGACAGGAACGACTATCCACCAGAGTTTCAGTTTCTTCTTACTACTCGTGTAAGCGGCGAAGTCGTCAGATTGTGGCGTGTTGCCTGCAGAAATGACACTATTTTCTGGGTCACTCATTCAAGTTTCCTGGTTCTTGCTCTCGCAGTTTTTCAACAACTTCCGCGGCGATTAAACCGATATCACCCGCACCCAAGGTCATGATGATGTCACCTGGTTGCGCGTGTTCGAGCAAGTCTTGGGAGACCGCCGACCACGAAGGCTCAAAAGTCACACACTCGGGAGCTAGCGGCACGTGGGATGCCATGGTTTGCCCACTTGCACCGGGTATCGGAGTTTCCCCCGGTGCGAATACTTCCAAGATGACGGCGCGGTCGGCAAGGCCAAGCGCCACTCCGAATTCCTTCGAGAATAATGCGGTTCGGTAGTAGTGGTGAGCTTGAAATGCCACGATTAATTGTCCTTCGCCAACTAACTCACGGGCCGCCCGAAGGGTGGCGGTTATTTCAGTGGGATGGTGGGCATAGTCGTCATAGACTCGAACTCCGGCCGCTTCTCCCTTGAAATCAAATCTGCGTCGCGTGCCACTAAACCTGTTCAACCCACTGATTGCCTGGGCTGACGTGAAACCCATACCGATCATGGCGACCAGCGCCGCTTGGGCATTCAAAGCATTGTGATGCCCGAATACTTGCAATTCCACACGCCCGAGACGCACTCCGTTATGTGCCGTATCAAAACTCCAACCTGAGGCAGATGGCTGAATATCTACCATGTGAAAATCAGCTTCTGGGCTTTCCCCGTAGCTACGAATATCAATACCAGCGTCAGCGCCACGTTCTATAAGCCGAGCAGCCCCCGGGTCATCAAGACAGGCCACGAGAAAGCCGTTCCGCCCTTTAATTCCTAAAGCAAAATCCAAGAAACCTTGTTCGATGGCATCGAATGTACCCCAATGGTCAAGGTGGTCGGCTTCAATATTGGTAACTATCCCCACGACTGGATTGAGTTCCAAGAACGCTCCATCACTTTCGTCAGCCTCAACGACGAATAGGTCTCCAGTGCCCAAGTGTGCGTTCGCGCCACTCTCGTTGAGCTCACTACCAATTGCAAAAGACGGGTCAACACCTGCATGTTGCAGCGCCACCGTCACCATCGAAGTAGTCGTAGTTTTCCCGTGTGTTCCGGTTATAGCCACGCCCGTGAATCCAGTCATGATGGATGCCAGCGCTTGTGCTCGATTAAGGACCTTTTTACCTCGGACTGCAGCTTCGAGCCGTTCCGGATTCGTTGCTGGAATTGCGGTGGACAAAACAAGTACGTCAATTTCATCAATATGGCTTGGGTCGTGTCCGATCATGGTCTGGATACCGACAGCGGCCAGTGCCGCGAGTCGTCTCGAGTCTTTCGCGTCACACCCGCTTACTTGGACTCCCCGCGCTGCCAGGATTCGAGCGATCCCGGACATACCGGCTCCGCCAATCCCAACAACATGAACACGTCCTAAATCTTGCACAGACACGCGAATCCTTTCTTGAATAATCGCCCACTTACTCTCTCGAACACGATAACCCCCAAGCCGCCAATTCCCGGGCTGCATCAGGTGGTGTCAACCCATTCATTGCATCTGACATTCGGTTGAGATCTGGTGGGTTGAGTATCAGCGGCAGAATCTCGCGAACAATAAAATCTCGGTCGAATCTTGAATTGTCACACATGAGCGCACCGCCGGAATTTATCAATTCTCTCGCATTGCGTTTCTGCTCTCCATTGCCTATGGGTAGTGGGACAAAAACAGCGGGAATCCCCACGGTGGAAATTTCTGCAACGCTCATTGCTCCTGCGCGTGACACCACCATGTCGGACGCACCGTATGCGTAGTCCATTCGGTCGATAAATGGGATTTGCCGATACACAGCCCCACCACTATCAACGGGAACCACATTGTCCGACTTGTTAGTCGCTCCAACAGAATGAAGTACGCTCACTCCTGCCGCAAGTAGCTCTGGCAACGAATTTTCAATTGCACAATTAATACTCTGTGCGCCCTGCGATCCGCCAAAGACTAAAAGTACCGGGCCCTCTTGCGGGAGATCAAAGAAAATCCGCGCGGCACGTCGATCCCTGTCACGGTTAAGCCTAATAATTTCAGGGCTTAGTGGCATCCCAATCACCCGTGAACCCGGAAGTACCCCCTCGAACATGGAAGCAACATTTGGGGTTAGTCGGGCACCCAACTTATTTGCAAGCCCCGCCGTTGAATTCGCTTCATGCACAATGACGCACAGCCCCAGATTTCTTGCTGCTAGATAGGCAGGAGCGCTCGCATACCCACCAAACCCAATCACAACTTCAGTTCCGTTTCCTTTCATAAATTTTCGCGCAAGTTGGATTGATTTTATGAATTTCGGGCCAAATGCCAACGCTTGCCCATTGAGTTTGCGGGGAAATGGTGCCGATGGCAATAGCTCCAATGCCAAACCAGTCGGTGGCACCAAGGTCGTGTCTAGTCCTCGATCCGTTCCCATAATTGTCACGCTCGAAGACGGGTCAAGATCAAGGATTGCTTGGGCCGTGTTGATCGCTGGATACACGTGACCGGCGCTGCCTCCGGCTGCAAGGACAATTCTCATAGCGAAAGTATTCCCGGATGTTTTTCGGAACTTAACGTCTGCGCATTGCAGCAGCAGTCTGTCGACGTCGAATAATTCGGCGGGCACCAGGTTCATTGCGCGCGCACGCC
>DKME01000067.1:19494-20560 GCA_002469525.1 Actinobacteria bacterium UBA7422 | reverse complement strand
AATTCGGAGTTTGCCCATATGGGATACATCGAAAATACCCACACTCGATCGCACCGCATTGTGCTCGGCAACCGCCCCCGAATATTCGATTGGCATTTCCCACCCACCAAAATCAGCGCACTTTGCACCCAATTGTTCGTGAGCGCCAAAAAGCGGTGTGTGCAAAAGGTCCGTGGATTGAGCTGCCATGACTCGCAGCCTAGACTTCGATCATGCCTTCCACCAAAACTATGACCGCGCCTTCAAGTTCTATGCCAGGTTTTACCCTGACTTCCACGTTACCCAAAGACATAGCCGCTGATGTTCTGATCGTGAACACCACTCCGGCGAAGGGCAAGGGTGTTGAACTTGTTGCCCACGGCTTCACACCAGCTCAAACCAAACGGATCGAAGCTGAAATAGCAGAACTCGGGGGAACCGGGAAAAATGGCGAAGTCATCAAATGTGCATCGGGCACCGGCATTAAGGCACCCGTGCTCGTGGCAGTTGGCCTCGGGGACTTTCGCAAAAGTTTTGACCTCGAACAGTTCCGGCGTGCCATTGGTAACGGCGTTCGCACACTTTCAGGCACTAAGAAAGTCGCTATCTCGGGTGGCCACTCGGCAGAGCACGTGGACGCAACGGTGCTCGCATGCGCCCTCGCGGCTTACACGTTCACCGAATATAAGAGCAAGCCAGCCGCCTCCGGTGTGGGTTCATTTGTCATTTCAATCCCGACCCAGATCAATGCGGACATGAAAAAGGCTCTCGCGGCAGCAAAGCATGTCGCCAGCTCGATCTACTTGGCGCGCAATCTGATTAACACTCCCCCCAACGACCTTGCACCAGCGCACCTGGCTCAAGCGGCCAAGACCGCGCTGGCTTCACTTCCGGTCACCGTCAAGGTCTGGGACGAAAAGGCACTCAAGACCGCTGGGTGCGGAGGCATCCTTGGCGTGGGCCTTGGTTCGTCCCGACCACCACGCTTAATCAAAATGACCTACGCACCTCGCGGTGCTAAAGCCCACCTGTCCCTCATAGGTAAGGGCATCACGTTCGACACCGGCGGTATCTCGATCAAGCCTGC
>DKME01000067.1:16717-19399 GCA_002469525.1 Actinobacteria bacterium UBA7422 | reverse complement strand
TGGGACTCAAAGTCAAGGTAACCGGTTGGGTGGCTGCAGCTGAAAATATGCCAAGTGGGACCGCCCAACGCCCCGGTGACATTTTGACCACCTTCGACGGAACCACCGTCGAAGTTCTCAACACCGACGCTGAGGGCCGCCTCGTGTTGGCAGACGCAATTGGAATGAGCGTTCTGGAAAAGCCAGATCTCATGATCGATATTGCCACCCTCACGGGTGCGCAGCGCATTGCTCTGGGCCGCCGCATTGCTGGTGTTATGAGTAATACGCAATCCGCTCGCGAGCAGGTAGTTGCGGCAAGCGCACTGGCAGGTGAAGAAATGTGGGGCATGCCACTCCCCGCTGACTTGCGCGAAACCCTCAAGTCAGAAACGGCCGACATTGCCAATATCGGCGATGGTCTCGCCGGGATGCTTTCCGCGGGTGTATTCCTGCAGGAATTCGTCCCGGATTCGCAGGCGTGGGTTCACATTGATGTTGCCGGTCCCGCCTACAACGACAGTGCACCATTTGGCTACACCCCCAAGGGTGGCACGGGCGCGGGCGTGCGGACCTTCGTTCAAATCGCCAGGGAACTCAGCGCCTAACGACCGATAGCCCCTGTGTGAGCAAACGGCTCACGGTGGAAGGATAGGGGCATGACCTCTGCTGACGTGCTGATCCTCGGAGGCGGTAGCGGTGGCTACGCCTGCGCCCTTCGATCTGCTGAACTCGGACTCTCCGTAATTTTGATTGACAAGGACAAACTCGGTGGCACCTGCCTTCACCGTGGTTGCATCCCCACGAAAGCACTATTACACGCCGCAGAAGTAGCCGACTCAAGTCGCGAGTCAGAAAACTTCGGGGTCAAAACCACCCTCGAAGGTATCGACATGCCAAAGGTCAACGAATATCGAGACGGTGTTGTAGCTCGCCTCTATAAAGGCCTTCAAGGACTCGTCAAAAGCCGAAATGTCACATTCATTGAAGGTGAAGGAAAGCTCGTTGCACCCAACACCGTTGAAGTGAACGGCGTGAACTACACGGGAAAGAATGTTGTTCTGGCTACCGGTTCCTACGCCAAATCAATCCCCGGTCTAGAAATCTCAGGTCGAATCATGACCTCCGACCAGGCCTTGAACTTGGATTACGTTCCCGCGAGTGTGATCGTGCTCGGCGGCGGGGTTATCGGTGTTGAGTTCGCAAGTGTCTGGAAGTCTTTCGGTGCCGACGTCACAATCCTTGAAGGTCTACCGCACCTGGTCCCCAATGAGGACATTTCAGTGTCAAAGGCCTTAGAGCGCGCGTACCGCAAGCGCGGAATCAATTTCACCCTGGGCACAAAATTTGCATCGGCAACCCAAAGCGACACCGGCGTCGAAGTCACCCTAGAGGACGGAAAAATCCTCAGCGCGGAACTCCTCCTGGTGGCTGTGGGCCGTGGCCCCAATACCGCCAACATGGGATTCGAAGACAACGGTGTGGCCACCGAACGAGGCTGGGTTGTGGTCAACGAGCGACTAGCAACCAATATCCCTGGGATTTTTGCTGTTGGAGACATCACACCTGGACTTCAACTCGCGCACCGAGGGTTTCAACATGGGATCTTCGTCGCCGAAGAAATCGCCGGACTCAATCCGGTCGTGATCGCGGATATCAATATTCCAAAAGTTACCTACTGCGAGCCAGAAGTTGCCAGTGTCGGCATGAATGAGGAAGAGGCTCGGGCAGCATTCGGTGACGAAGTCAATGTGTACGAATACAACCTAGGCGGCAACGGCAAGAGCCAGATCCTGGGCACCGCCGGATTTATCAAGCTTGTCGCCCAAAAGGACGGTCCCGTCGTCGGAATTCACATGGTGGGCTCACGAGTCGGCGAACAAATCGGCGAAGCCCAATTAATTGTCAATTGGGAGGCCTACCCCGAAGACGTTGCAACACTTATCCATGCTCATCCGACGCAGAACGAGGCAATGGGTGAAGCACACCTCGCGCTTGCGGGTAAACCACTTCACGCCCACGCGTAATTCGACCAAGAGTTTCAGCACAAGCTCAACCATTAGGAGTCGCAATGTCAGTGTCAGTCAAGATGCCGCAACTCGGTGAAAGTGTCACCGAAGGAACAATCACTCGCTGGTTAAAGAACGTCGGAGACCACGTAAACGCTGATGAACCCCTCGTCGAAATCTCCACGGACAAGGTCGACACGGAAATCCCTTCTCCAGCAACCGGGATCCTGCTTTCCCACTCTGCGCAGGAAGACGACGTTGTTGAGGTGGGTGGCGAACTCGCCGTAATCGGCGAAGAGTCCGAAGTTGGCGCACCGGTAGAGACACCTGCGCCGTCCGCCCCACCAGCTGCTGCGCCCGTCGTTGAAACTATTGCCACAGAAGTCGTGACTCCTGAAGTTGTAGTCGAAGAAGTTGCGACACCAACACCGGCGACCACTCCACTTGGTGCCGACACGATCATCGTTCTTCCCGCACTCGGTGAGAGTGTCACCGAAGGAACAATCACCCGCTGGCTCAAGGCAGTCGGTGACAGCGTCGCTGTCGACGAACCACTAGTCGAGATCTCAACAGACAAGGTCGACACCGAAATTCCTGCCTCCGTTGCAGGCGTGCTGACCGCAATCACCGCACCAGAAGACTCCGTCGTTGAAGTCGGTGGAGAACTCGGTCGAATTGGCTCAAGTGTTGCTGC
>DKME01000067.1:0-16579 GCA_002469525.1 Actinobacteria bacterium UBA7422 | reverse complement strand
AATCACCGGAAGCGGAGCCGGTGGTCGAGTGACCAAGTCCGACGTAATCGCAGCGTCAGGGTCCACACCAGCACCCGTTATTGCTGCACCCGTTATTGCTGCACCCGTTATTGCTGCACCTAGCCCAGCAGCACCCGCACCCTCTGCACCAACCCCGGCAGCTTCCAAGGTGAGTGCACCGATTGCAGCGACCGGCACTTCCCTCACGAGCAAGACTGAGCCACTGAGCCGTCTACGCAAGGTGATAGCTGAGCGCATGGTGGAGTCACTTCAGGTATCAGCACAACTGACCACGGTGATCGAAGTGGACGTGACCAAGATTGCATCGGTGCGCAATCAGGTGAAGAAGTCCTTTGAACAGCGTGAAGGTGTCAAGCTTTCGTTCATGCCATTTTTCGTAAAGGCATCTGTTGAAGCATTGAAGCAATTCCCTCAGGTGAATGCTTCAATTGACATGGTCGCCGGAACCGTGACGTATCACTCAGATGAAAACATCGGGATCGCAGTAGACACCGAACGTGGTCTTTTGGTTCCCGTGATCCGTCAAGCTGGTGACCTCAACATTGCCGGAATCGCCCGCCATATTGCTGACCTGGCTGAGCGCACACGAACCGGCAAGGTGGCACCCGACGACCTTTCTGGTGGAACTTTCACCGTCACCAACACCGGTAGCCGTGGCGCCCTTTTCGACACTCCGATTATCAACCAACCACAGGTTGCGATTCTTGGAACCGGTGCAGTTGTTAAGCGCCCGGTCGTTGTCACGGATAGCAGTGGCCAAGACGTCATAGCGATTCGTTCAATGGTGTACCTGGCACTGAGTTACGACCACCGTCTCGTTGACGGTGCCGACGCTGCTCGTTTCCTCTCCACCATGAAAGCACGCCTAGAAGAAGCTTCATTTGACGCCGAGCTAGGTCTGTAATTATGCGGATTGCGGTCACCGGCGCCAGCGGGCTGATCGGATCTGAGCTTGTTCCGCAGTTGCGTGCATCAGGTCATGACGTAATTCGACTCGTTCGTAAAGACTCGAAATCAGCTGACGAAGTCAGATGGGACCCGAACTCCGGTTTTGTTGGAGACCTAGGAGACGTGGATGCCGTAGTTCACCTCGCTGGTGCGGGCGTGGGTGACCACCGCTGGAGCGACTCCTATAAAAAGGAAATCCTAGATAGTCGGGTTAAAGGCACTGAAACTATTTCGCGCGCGATTGCCGGAATGGAACGCAAACCACACACTTTGATTAGTGCTTCGGCAATTGGTTTTTACGGTGACACGGGTTCGCGAGCCGTCACAGAGGTTGACCCTGCAGGACACGGATTCCTTGCAGACGTCGTTGTTGCATGGGAGGGTGCTGCACATGCGGCACAAGACGCCGGTATTCGAGTTGTTCACCCACGCACGGGACTTGTCGTGTCGGCCAAAGGCGGCGCATGGGCACGAATGTTCCCACTCTTCAAAGCAGGCGTGGGCGGGAAACTGGGCAACGGAAAGCAATACTGGTCGTGGATTTCAATGCGTGACGAACTCGACGCAATCGAATACCTGCTCAGCCGCACTGAAATCAGTGGTGCTGTGAACCTCACTGCACCAGAGCCCGAAACGAACGAGCAGATCACAAGCGTCATGGGCAAAGTTCTTAGCCGCCCGACCCTTTTGCCAGCGCCAGCATTCGCACTAAAAGCTGTTCTTGGTGAATTCTCAACCGAAGTCCTCAGTAGCGCAAGGGTGCTGCCGGCAGTACTTGAACAACACTCTTTTGAATTCAAAGACCGGGGGATCGAATCCGCAATTCGTGCAGCCCTTGAGCTTTCGGCTCCTGATCCGCTGTGAGTCGGTGACCCTATGAGCAACGAGCCCGTCGTAATTGTGGGAGGCGGTCTTGCTGGGCTTTGTGCAGCCAGAGAACTTTCCATTCACGGCGTTGACGTGCTCGTTCTCGAATCGGGTGAGCGCGTGGGTGGTCGCGTGCAAACAGACATAGTCAATGGGGTCCATATGGATCATGGCTTCCAGCTCTACAACACCGGCTACTCCGAAGGCCAACGAGTGTTGGACTACCAAGCATTGGATCTACAGCCGTTTAGTTCCGGTGTCATTTCTACAACGCCGCGCGGAAGGATCAAACTCGGCGACCCACGTGAGCTAGTTGGCTGGCTCCCTGGTTCCATCGCCTCAGGTTCGCTCCCGTCGAAAGCAGCATTTATCAAGTACGCACTGTCCCAATCGCGCAAGTCTGGAGAGGAAATCACTCGTAGCGTTGACGGTAATGCGCATGCGGTACTTGCAAGTGCTGGCATTACTGGGAAGTTCTACTCTGAAGTGATCCAACCATTTTTTGCCGGTGTGTTCCTCGAGTCCGAACTCGAGACATCAAGCCGCTTCATGAACATGGTCCTCAAAACTTTTGTCCAAGGAAAGCCGTCTCTCCCCAGTGCTGGAATGCGGGCGATCCCAGACCAACTCGCTAACGCGCTTCCTGCTGGTTCTGTTCGGTTCAACTCTGCTGTTACGTCAATCTCTCCCACGAGTGTCCGGGTTGGTGCTGAGGTGATCAATGCTCGGGCAGTGATCCTGGCAACAGATTCAACGAGTGCCGCTGAACTGGGTGGAGTGCGGGCTCCCCGGTGGAACTCCGTAACCACTTGGTACCACCTGGCACCCATGGGAACCCTCGACGAGGGTAAACCGGTAATCGTGGTCAATGGTGGTGCAGCGGGCCCGATCACGAACAGTGTTGTCTTGACCAATGCAGTACCCGGGTACGCGCACGACGCGCAACTCATATCCACTTCGGCTGTTGGTATCCATGAACGCGAACTCAACCTCAAGGAATACTTGAGCACAATGCATGACACTGATGCTTCCCAATGGGAACTAGTTGGTCACTACCCAATTGCTCGGGCTTTACCGGCCATGACTCCCCCGCACAGCTTCTCCCCGCCGGTTGAACAAGACGGGGTTTACGTTGCTGGGGACTTTCAAGCAAGTTCTAGTATCCAGGGAGCAATGGTGAGTGGACGCAGGGCAGCGAGTGCCGTGTTATCCAATGTTTTCGGTCAACTTGAGGACTGGGATTCAGATGTTTGAGATTGAACACATGGGAACAGATATCGACTACCAAGACGCTTGGGACTACCAAAGAAGGGTCCACGCCGAGGTTGTTTCCGGCGCGCGAGGTGACACGATCCTGCTCTTGGAACACTCTCCCGTTTATACGGCGGGTAAGCGCACAGAGGATCACGAGCGACCGGCTTCGGGTACTCCAGTTGTTGACGTAGACCGTGGCGGCAAAATCACGTGGCACGGGCCAGGGCAAATTGTCGGGTACCCAATTGTGCGCCTTGGTGATCCAATCGACGTTGTCGCCCACGTTCGCAGGATCGAAGAGATGCTGATGCGCGTGTGCGGTGAGTTTGGCGTGCATACCGTTCAAGTTGAGGGCCGAAGTGGCGTCTGGGTTACTAACCCGCTCCCAGCTAGAAAGATTGCCGCCATTGGCATACGAGTCTCACAAGGCGTGACCTTGCACGGGTTCGCACTGAATTGCAATAACTCACTCGACGCCTACCACTCGATCGTTCCCTGCGGGATCACCGATGCAACCGTTACCACCCTCAGCGAAGAATTGGACTCAGAAGTGGCGCCTAGTACGGTATTGCCAGTCTTAGAAACTCACCTTGTCGAATTGGCACCCATTGGAGGCAGCGCATCATGACGATCGATTCCGCATACACCGGAACGAACAGTGAGGGGCGCAAGTTACTGCGCATTGAGGCGCGCAATTCCGAGATTCCGATCGAAAAAAAACCCCCATGGATTCGCACAACCATGAAAACGGGGCCTCAGTACACAGAGATTCGTAACCTGGTCGCAAGTGAAGGCCTTCATACTGTCTGCCAGGAGGCCGGCTGCCCCAATATCTATGAGTGCTGGGAGGACCGGGAAGCCACGTTCCTGATCGGTGGCGAGCAGTGCACCAGACGCTGCGACTTCTGTCAGATCGACACCGGCAAACCAGACCCACTTGATGTTGACGAACCGCGTCGGGTTGCTGAATCCGTTCAAAAAATGTCTCTGCGGTACGCAACCGTCACAGGTGTTGCCAGAGACGATCTCCCCGACGAAGGCTCCTGGCTGTACGCCGAAACAATTCGACAGATCAAACTGCTCAACCCCGATACCGGCGTCGAAGTATTGATTCCCGACTTTTCCGCGAACCCGGAGTTATTGGCAGTAGTTTTTGCCACCCGCCCTGAAGTACTAGCTCACAATGTGGAAACAGTCCCTCGGATTTTCAAACGAATCCGTCCAGCGTTTCGCTATGACCGCAGTCTTAATGTCATCACCCAAGCACGCGATGCAGGTCTTGTTACCAAGAGCAACCTGATTCTGGGCATGGGTGAGGAAGCCGAAGAAATCGATCAGGCACTTGTCGACCTACACGAGGCCGGATGCGACTTGATCACGATCACGCAGTACTTGCGTCCTTCCAAGCGCCACCACCCGGTGACACGCTGGGCGCCTCCCGAAGAATTTGTGCAGTGGGAGCAGCGCGCCTATGAAATCGGTTTCGCCGGTGTCATGAGTGGTCCTTTGGTCCGTTCCAGTTACCGTGCCGGCCGACTCTATGCTCAGGCGATGGAAAAGCGTGGAATAGTTACGCCATGAGCGCGCGGGTTTCTTCACTACACGTGTGGTCACCGGATTTGGATTCCCCAACACCTGTGAATTCAATTCACCTTGAGTTTGCTGGAGTCCCAGGCGACCGGCATTACGGAAAAACCATGGCCACTGGGGCCCGCGAGAAACATGCATTCGATCGAGGAACCGAAATCAGCAACTACCGCCAGATCTCGATTGTGGATCTGCACGAGTTGGCGAGAATCGCCGCGAACCTAGGAATAACAGACTTAGCGCCCGGAACGATCGCCGACAATATTTGTACGGAGGGACTTCCCGATTTAACGGCCCTTCCCTTGATGACCCGGCTCATGTTTCCCAGTGGCGCTAGCATTATGACCGGTGGCGCCAACGCCCCGTGCACGATCGCAGGTGCCATGGTCGAGTCGGTGTACGGAACCAAGCCGCATTCATTTCCTAAAGCAGCAATGCATCTTCGCGGGATCACAGGTTGGGTGGAAAAGCCCGGAGTAATCAATGCCGGTGACGAAATCACGGTTGTTACCCTTAATTAGCATGTGTGAGCCATTGCCATAGGGTGAACCCGTGGCTAAAGGCAAATTTCGTCAAGGACTTTCATCACTAGCTCAAAACTGGAGCATGACCCAAAAGTCATATCCCTTTTTGTGGGCCGAATCCCTCGGGTTCTTTGTCCTTGGCGCACTCGTAGCCGCCATCCCAGTATGGCTACTCCTTAACCCCGCTTCGGCAGTAATCGTCGGGATTCCCGTTGGACTCCTCGCCGCCACCTACTGGTTCAGCCGTCGCGCAATGGCGGCCGCCTACGGCTCAATCGAAGGCCAACCTGGGGCTGCAGCAGCCGTTATTCAAAGTATTCGCGGGAACAAGTGGCCCATGACTCCAGCCGTTGCTGTCAATAAAAGCCAAGACATGATCTCTCGTGTTGTGGGGCGCCCCGGGGTAATCCTGATCTCTGAAGGTCCCGCGTCCCGCGTCACCAGCATGCTGGCCAATGAACGCAAAAAGACGGCTCGTTGGGTTCCAGACATTCCTATTTACGAAATTCAGGTTGGCCTCGAAGCAGACCAGGTAACTCTGAAAAAACTCCAAAAGACCCTGACGAAACTACCCCGAAATCTGCGCGGTGGCGAGGTCACCCAAGTTCGGCGCCGCCTCGACGCACTCGGTAACGCCGCTAATGCGCTGCCAATTCCCAAGGGGCCAATGCCCACGAGCGCTCGTGCAACTCGGCGCCCCCGTTAGCCCTGCCTGTTAGCCCTGCCTGTTGACTCGCTCTCACTACTCGCAATCACCGGAAGCGAGTCCCAATACGGATGAAGTCGTGGTGTCCTCCGATGCCTTGGCACAAGGCTTGGGAAGTGAGGCCTCTGGGCCACCGAGTTGCTTCACGGCTGCGGCAAAGTCCGAGAATCCGGTACTGCCCTCCGTGTAGATCGGGGCCGCCGACACAAAGTCCGTGCTGCACGAGCCGTCACTGCAGTCGTCCACGTATTTCACCCATGACCCCGCAGCCTTGTCAACAAATGGGCATTCACAACTCACAATCCCGGTCGCGGGGTCCACTTCACAGAGTGCCCCATAGCAATCTGCAAACTCACCACCCTCGCACGGAACAGATGACGCACCTTCGGTGTTAAATGAAGTGAAAGTACTCATCAGCGAAGTCGCGGTGGTCAGGCTCTTTAGCGTCACCGCCGGGACAGGACTAAGTGTCCATTCGTCGGTCAACTTCTCGCACTCGCACTGAGCCTTGTCTTGCCCCGGGAGCTTCTTACATTTTGCCTTATTACAAATCGCAAAATCGCTTTTAAACACGAATCCGCTGGGCGTGATCGCCGATCCGTCTGAGCCAACAATAAACACTTCCGGTGTTGTCGGCTCGCTACTCGTTGAGTCACTCGTGCAACCGGCCAGAACCAACGCGCTAGCAGCAACGGTGACAAAAAGTGAGAAAATTTTCGACGAAGTTCGCATCACGCAAACCTATTGGATTGACGTCACAAGATCAATTCGTGATTCGAATAACTCGCGACCCGACAATTCGATCATGTAATCCACGTCCGTCAGGGTCCATAACCAACGCTGGTATGACAAGAATAATTAGTGCTGTTCGCAGAATTATTCTCCACAGCGAGAGTCGACCGCCGTATAGGTTAACTACCCGCATTCGCAACAGTTTTTGACCAAATGAAGAACCGAGCAAGAAGGTGAAAACGACAATCTCCACATAGAAGATAACCGTTGTGAGCAGCATGGATTCCGGAGTTCCATAAGGGAATTCACGGAATACAAGCACCGCAATGCCAAGGCTGGCAAACCAGTCAATAGCAAGGGCACCTAGCCGACGAGCCACACTTGCATATGAATTTTCGCCAAATATTAGGTCGGGCTGTGAACTCATGTGATGTCGCGTTTATTGGTAATCAACGCTGCGGCGACAGCGAGCACCACGGTGTAGCCCACCAAAACCCCAATACCGACAGGAACGCTGAGTAAGTCAGAAGCACTTGATTCCGGCCCTCCGCCTCCAGTTTGCAGGATCGCATTGAGTGCACTACCCGGTAGCCATTTACCAATTGAGAGGAAAAAGATCGTGATGAGTGGTTCAACAACAAATGAGAAAACTAAAGCAATCACAATGGCAGCAACTTGACTGGTAATGAGTGAACCAATTGCCACACCAAGAATTGCGTAAAGAACTAATCCGATCAGTGTTCCACCAAGAATCTCAAAAGCAGCACTCCACTCGAATGGAGCTGATTCCTGCGTTCCCAACAAGAGCATGGTGGTGATCGCAGCGATAAACCACAACACCAAAGCAAGCCCTAAGGCCAGGATCGCGAACGTGATCATTTTTGCGGCCATGACCCGCCAGCGAACAGGGGTGGTCAAGAAAGTCGATGTGATCGTTTGGTTGCGGTACTCGCCCGACATTGCGACGATTCCCAAAATCAGCAAAAAGATACTCGCCGCTCCTGCTGAGGCAATAATCGTTTTGATGTAAGCGGGGTCCATCAATTGATTCAAGTCTTCAAATCCCGGTGGAGTGACCAGCACCGAAAGAAAAATTTGAAGAAGCATGAAGCCCAATGCGGATAGGGACAGGATCCACAAGAGTTTGGTGGAAAACACCTTGCGGAACTCGGAACGGATCAATGCGTTCATGCCGCACCTTCTTCTGTAGTGAGGTCTAAGAACAAGGCTTCAAGGTCCGCCGCTTTCGAGGATAACTCGTGAAGTTCAAGAGATTGTTCAAATGCTGCCCTACCAACAGCTTCGATGCTGCCTCCGGTTATTACCAGTTCACCATTCTGGTCTGACCGCTTGGTCCAATCAGCTGGGATTGTTAACTGAGCAATATTCGGGCCTCGAACAACTACTTCTGCCGGCCCACCTTCGGTCAACGCATGCAGGGAGCCCTGGTACACCAGCGAGCCAGATCGAATAATGATCACGTCGTCGACAGTTTGCTGCACTTCGGAGAGTACGTGGCTGGAAACCAGAACGCTGACACCTTGGCTCGCTTGGTGTCGCAGGAATGAACGTAACCACGAAATTCCTTCGGGGTCGAGGCCATTTGCCGGTTCGTCGAGAATCAACACTTTAGGGTCGCCTAGGAGCGCAACACCAAGGGCAAGTCTTTGCCGCATGCCCAGCGAGTAGCCGCCCACCTTCCGGTCACCGGCTGCACTGAGGCCCACGGTTTCAAGAACTTCACTCACCCGCGAGTCTCCTATTTTCGCCGCGCTCGCGATCATGCGAAGGTGATTGCGAGCAGTACGAGCGGGGTGGAAACCACTCGCTTCAAGGGATGCCCCCACAACAGTGATTGGATTTTCAATCTCCCGGTAGGTGACACCGTCGATTGTGGCACTTCCTTCGCTTTGGGCCACTAATCCAAGGAGGCAGCGCAGGGTTGTCGTTTTCCCGGCGCCATTGGGACCCAGGAACCCGGTCACTTTGCCGGGGGCCGCTGAAAAACTGAGATCCCGGACCGCGGTAACTTCCGAGCCGAATCTCTTGGTCAAATGCTCCACCACAATACTCATTTACGGAGTCTAAGGCCTCTAACCCGCAACACAAGGACCCAACACAAGGCTGTGGATCACCCAGCGCGTTAACACGTTAGTAACAGTTGGGATACTTCCACGACACCGGACCGGCTTATGGTTGGACCTGCGTTACTTCATAACAGCCCTGAATAGAAGCACCCACAGACAGCCCCCACAGGAGGTAGGCATGTTCACAAATAGTTCCGAGGTCCTCGAATTCATTAAGAAGGAGAATGTTCAGTTTATTGACGTTCGCTTCATGGATCTTCCCGGAGTTATGCAGCACTTCAATGTCCCGGCCGGATCCTTCACCCAGGATGCTTTCGACGAAGGCATGATGTTCGACGGTTCCTCAATTCGCGGTTTTCAGGCAATCCACGAGTCAGACATGAAACTCGTACCTGACCCGACCACCGCCTACATTGATCCGTTCCGCCCCGCCAAGACGCTGATCATGAACTTCTCGATCCTAGATCCGTTCACCGACGAGCCTTACTCTCGCGATCCACGCAATGTTGCCTCACGAGCCGAGACGTTCCTCAAGTCAACCGGTATCGCTGACACGGCCTACTTCGGTGCAGAGGCTGAGTTCTATATATTCGATGACGTTCGCTTTGAAACGAATCAGCATTCCGGCTACTACTTCATTGACTCCGTTGAGGGTGCATGGAATACCGGACGCGTTGAAGAGGGCGGTAACCGCGGATACAAGACCCGTTATAAGGGCGGCTACTTCCCTGTCCCACCGGTTGATCACTTCGCTGACATCCGCGACGACATGGTGCTCAAATTGCAGCAGGTTGGGCTCCGGGTGGAGCGTTCGCACCACGAAGTTGGCACGGCTGGCCAGGGTGAAATCAACTACACATTTGACAGTCTGCGCAATTCAGCCGACGACCTCATGAAATTCAAGTACATCATTAAAAATGTCGCTTGGGAGCATGGGAAAACTGCAACGTTTATGCCAAAGCCACTTTTTGGCGACAACGGTTCCGGTATGCACTGTCACCAATCGCTGTGGCTTGACGGAAAACCACTTTTCTATGACGAAAGCGGTTACGGCGGGCTGTCAGACACCGCTCGTTGGTATATCGGTGGGCTGCTCCACCATGCACCCTCCCTCTTGGCGTTCACGAACCCAACCGTGAACAGTTACCACCGTCTCGTGCCCGGCTTCGAAGCACCTGTGAATCTGGTCTATTCGGCTCGCAACCGTTCAGCATGTATCCGTATCCCTGTCACCGGTGCCTCTCCTAAGGCAAAGCGGGTTGAGTTCCGGGTTCCGGATCCTTCAAGCAACCCTTACTTGGCATTTGCCGCACAGCTCATGGCAGGAATCGACGGGATCAAGAACAAGATTGAACCACTTGCACCCGTGGACAAGGACCTCTACGAACTCCCCCCGGAAGAGTTGGCAAATATTCCGCAGTTGCCGGCATCGCTGGACAAGGCACTTGAAGCACTCGAAGCCGACAACGAGTACTTGCAAGCCGGCGGGGTTTTCCCAGCTGATCTCATTGAAACGTGGATCGACTACAAGCGCACCAATGAAATCAACCCGATTCGGTTGCGTCCGCATCCACATGAATTCGAGATGTACTACGACATCTAAATATCTCGTAGCTTTTGCTTGAAAGACAAGCGGCTACCCTTGTGTGGTTATGACAAAACAAACCGCACTCGGGTGGCTGCTTGTTTGTGTGCAGGTACTTGTATTTCTTGGCTTTTTGCTTTTACCTTGGCGAGCACCAAATGCGCTCTCGCTCATTCTCGGATTGGCGCTCTTTGCAACTGGTCTCGCGGTTGTTGTCGCTTCATTCAAGGCTCTGGGCACCGCACTCACCGCGACACCTGTGCCCCGATCTGGCGTTGGACTTCGCACCACAGGAATTTTCGGGATTGTTCGTCACCCGATTTATAGCGGAGCGCTTGTGGCTCTGCTTGGATTTGTCGTCGCGGTCGGCTCCTGGTTTAGCCTCATTTGGTGGTTGCTTGCGGGCCTGTTTTTCCTAGGCAAGTCTCGCTGGGAGGATTCACTACTCGCCGCCACGAATCCTGGTGAGTGGGAGATCTGGGCCCAAGGAACCCCCGCGCTTATTCCTTACCGTAGAAAATCCGCTCGGTAACCCCACGGGCGCGGCGGGTAGTTCGCAGGTAGTCCTCTTCGAGTTGGCCAACCTTGGACCGCGAGTAACCCATTAGGTAAGCAATTGCAGCGAGTTCATTGACATCAATGGGGAGGACGTCACTTGGCTTGCCTTTCACAAGAACGATTGCGTTGCGGACTTCGCTTGCCAGGGTCCAAGCGCGTTTCAAGGTTTCAGCGTCGAGAGGGCTTACGAGGCCTGCGCCCTCGGCAGCACTGAGCGCCTCGAGTGTTTGGGTCGTGCGAAGTTCAGGTACCGCATGTCCGTGACTCAACTGCAGGAGTTGGATTGTCCACTCAACGTCGCTCAAGCCGCCTCTCCCCAACTTCGTATGACGGGTGGGATCCACGCCCCTGGGTAGTCGTTCGGTTTCCATGCGCGCTTTGAGCCTTCGCATCTCGACCAGTGCCTTGTGGTCAAGGCCGCCCTCTGGGTAACGGACCGAGGAAATCAGGCGTTCAAAGCTCGCCCCCAGATCTTGATCTCCACCAATGAAGCGCGCACGCAGGAGTGCTTGAGCCTCCCATGGGGAGGACCATTTTTCGTAATATGCGGCAAATGAATCTAATGTGCGCACGAGTGGTCCGTTCTTCCCTTCCGGGCGCAAGTCAGCATCGATTTCTAGCGGCGGTTCATCTGCCGGGGCGCTCAACAGATTTCGCATTCGGTTGATTCGAGAAAACGCGCTCTTCGCCGCCACTTCGGGGTCGGCACCAACCACCGGCTCATAGACAAACATCACGTCGGCGTCACTGCCAAAACCAAGTTCATTTCCCCCAAATCGACCCATGCCGATGACCGCCACGCGCTCCGTCTGGCTTTCGCTCTTGCTGACGCTTGCAAGAGCCCCGTCAATTGTTGCCTCGGCAACCTCGGTGAGAGCATGACCAACCGTTGTGATCTGACTTAGCCGTAATGCATCAGCTGAGCTGGTTCGAAAGAGTTCACGTCGGCGGATCCCACGAAGGGATGAAACAACGCGTTCGGGATCTTCATGTCGTTTGAGAATCGAATCAATTTCAGGGCCGAGCACGGGAACAACGAGGTCCTCGTTATGAGCCAACATTGAAATTGATTCGGGGGCACCTCTAATGAGGTCAGTCACATATTTACTTGATGCAAGTAACGAAGCCAGCCGTTCAGCAACGAGTGACTCGTCTCGCAGCAGGCGCAGATACCAGTGACTCGAGCCAACTTGATCGCTGACCGACCGGAAAGCGGCGAGTCCGGTGTCAGGGAATGGCGCCTCTGCAAACCATGCGAGCATGACTGGCAACAGTGTCCTTTGAATATTTGCTCGACGACTGACGCCACTTGTGAGTGCCTCGATATTGCGCAATGCCCCCGCAGGATCGAGGAAACCTAATGCGCGAAGTCGCTCTGTTGCCGCTGCGGTACCTAGACGTGCCTGTGAGGCGTCAAGTCCCGCCACTGCGTTGAGTAAAGGACGGTAGAAGAGTTTTTCGTGGATCCGACGCACTTCAGATCTATTTCGTCCCCACTGCTCTAAGAGCGCTTCAACCGAGTCGCTAGTTATGCCCATGCTTCGCGCAATAACTCGAAGCTCGACTTCATCTGTTGGCATGATGTGGGTGCGACGAAGGTGTCGAAGCTGGATTCGGTGCTCAAGTGTGCGCAGAAAACGGTAAGAGTGCTCAAGTTTTGAGGCTTCTTCACGACCAACGTAACCCCACATTGCCAGCGCCCGCAGGGCATCAATTGTGTTGCTACTTCGAATGAGAACGTCGCTGCGCCCGTGAACTAGCTGTAGCAGTTGGACGGAGAACTCAATGTCGCGAAGACCGCCAGGACCGAGTTTGATTTCCCGATCTGCAACCGACTGGTCAACATGTTCTTCAACCCGTCGGCGCATTGCTTGAACGTCGTTCACGAAGCCGTCACGATCGGCTGCCGCCCAGATAAATGGCTGCACGCCGTGGATGTATTGCTCACCCACGACCTCGTCTCCGGCCACAAAGCGTGCCTTGAGGAGTGCTTGAAACTCCCAAGTGCTGGCCCAGCGTTCGTAGTACCCAACATGCGACTCGACCGTTCGCACAAGGGCGCCCTGCTTGCCTTCTGGCCGGAGGGCAGCATCAACTTCCCAAATTGAGCCTTCCGCGGTACTGGCCCCACATGCGCGCATGAGACCGCGTGCGATTTGAGTTGCGTCTGCGACCGATTCGGTTGCATCCGTTGCAAAAATTACGTCGACGTCTGAAATGTAATTGAGTTCGCGTCCGCCAGTCTTACCCATTGCAAGAACCGCGATGGGTGTGCGCGGCTCGGCGACACCCACCCTGCCCACCGCCAAACCTGCATTCAAGGTCGCATCCGCTAGATCAGAGAGCCAGCCTGCGATTACTTCCATGGGGTAGATGCCGGTCAGGTCACGTACCGCTATCGCGATGAGTTCTTTGAAATAACCGATTCTAAGGGCATCAAGAATCTGGTCCTGTGCTGACTCGGCAATGGGAACCTGATCATTCGGATTGGCCCCAACACAGGTCAGCAGGCGGTTCTTGATTCCTTTCGGTGGCTCGGCAAGGTTCTGCGAGTCCGCGATCATGTCGATTTCAGGGTGGCGCACAAGGAAGTCGGCAAATCGCGTGGAAACACCAAGAATTGTGAGAAGTCGCGCTAGAACTACGGGATCGGCGGTTACGATTTTAATGAATCGAATCAACTCGGGATTGCTTGCCCCACCAAGCATTCTAGCCAGTGATGCCAGCGCTAAGTCCGGATCAGCAACACCAACCAAGGCAACAGAGAGCTGTGCACCCGTTATCTCGTGTTGCGTGAGTTCTTCAATTTCCGCGACGGCGAGAAGCGCCGCTTGCGAGTCAGTAACTCCAACTTTGAGCAACCCGACAAGTACCGAAGTGGCGCGCGTCGAGCCCCGTGGGATATCCGTTGTCACAAGTTCAACTGTATGCGTTCAGTGTTCAGATCTAAAGCGACGGCAGATAACGATTGAGTTCCCACTGGGTGACCTGCTGGCGGTATTCTTCCCACTCGGCCTTCTTGTTGCGCAAGAAGAAATCAAATACATGCTCGCCCAGAGTCTCAGCTACAAGTTCACTTCGCTCCATGGCAATGATTGCTTGATTCAAACTACCCGGGAGCGGCTTCATGCCCAGCGCATTTCGCTCTACTTCGCTGAGCGCCCAAACGTTGTCTTCTGCCTCGGGTGGGAGTTCATAACCCTCTTCGATCCCCTTGAGGCCAGCAGAAAGTAACAGGGCAAAGGCAAGGTACGGGTTCGCAGCACTGTCCATAGCCCGGTATTCGATTCGGGCACTATTGCCCTTATTCGGCTTGTAAATCGGGACGCGCAAAAGTGCCGAGCGGTTGTGACGACCCCAGCAAGCCCAAGCGGGTGCTTCAGCGCCACCTGCAATTCGTTTGTAGGAGTTCACCCACTGGTTCGTGACCGCGGTTATTTCAGGTGCATGCACCAATAGACCTGCAAGGAAGGAGCGGGCAATTTTAGAAAGCTGATGCTCTGCACCCGGTTCATAGAACGCATTCGTATCACCTTCGAAAAGGGAAAGATGCGTATGCATTCCACTGCCTGGGTACTGCATGAATGGTTTAGGCATAAAAGATGCGAATATTCCTTGATCCAGTGCAACTTCTTTTATTGCTAACCGGAAGGTCATGAGATTGTCAGCCGTAGACAAAGCGTCGGCATAACGTAGATCGATCTCTTGCTGTCCCGGACCACCTTCATGGTGACTGAATTCAACAGAGATGCCCATACTCTCCAACATGGTGATTGCCTGGCGCCTGAAGTCGTGCGCGAGCCCGTTCGGTGCGTTGTCGAAATAGCCGTAACGATCAATGGGAACTGGTTCGCTTTCTGGCTCTGGCTCGCCTTTGAACAGGTAGAACTCCACTTCGGGGTGCGTGTAGAAAGTGAATCCCATGTCGGCCGCTTTTGTGAGAGCGCGCTTGAGCACATGACGTGGGTCGGCGAATGACGGGGAGCCGTCCGGCATCTTGATGTCACAGAACATGCGAGCGACTCCGGGACCTTCTTCGCGCCAAGGCAAGATACTGAATGTGTTGGCATCAGGACGGGCCAGCATGTCCGACTCGTAAACCCGCGCGAATCCTTCAATCGCCGATCCGTCAAAGCCAATGCCTTCTGTGAAAGCACCTTCTAGTTCTGCCGGTGCGATTGCCACAGATTTCAAGGCACCGAGAACGTCGGTGAACCATAGACGTACAAAACGAATATCTCGTTCTTCCACTGTCCGCAGAACGAATTCAGCCTGCTTATCCATAGCGCCTGCCTTAACTTGATCAACATTAATTACGAGGGGATGAAAAGCCTCCCACTAATGGTTTCCATCTTCCTCTCTCACGTGTTACAAGCAGGTTAAATGACCGACAGATCGCTTGGAGTAACCTCGCTCACATGAACCCAGAGGGGAAGATCGGTACTGCTAAGTCCCCGCTAAGTACCGTCCTCGCCCAAGTGAACCCGACCGTAGGCGATCTCGCAGGAAATGCGCACTTGATCCGCGACGCCGTCGGCTCAGCCCTCAAGGCCATGCCCGTTGACCTGATTCTCTTTGGCGAGATGACACTGACCGGCTACCCCATTGAGGATCTTGCCCTTCGCGCTGATTTCCAAGAGGAATCCATGCTTGCAATTGCGAATCTTGCCCGTGATCTTGCAGCAGACGGATCCGGAGAACCCCATGTGATCGTGGGTTATCTGGATCTTGGACCGACTGGTCCAACAAATAGTGCCGCGGTATTGCACCGCGGGAAAGTCATCGGAACCTATGCAAAACACTTTTTGCCCAACTACGGAGTGTTTGACGAAGCACGCTACTTCCACCAAGGAAATAAGCCTCTCATTTTCGAAATCGAGGACCACACAATCGCAATTGCAATTTGTGAGGATCTTTGGCGCAGTGGTGGCCCCGTGCAGTGGGCACGGGAGGCCAATGCCGACATTCTGGCTGTTCTGAACGCCTCGCCTTTTGAATCAGGTAAAGATAGTGTGCGAATCGATTTATGTCGCGCCCGCGCAAAGGAATCCGGGGCCACGGTTCTTTACACGAATATCGTGGGTGGACAGGACGAATTAATTTTTGACGGCGGCAGCATGGTGGTGTCACCTAGTGGCGACGTACTCATCTCTGGCGCACACAACACCGAAGAGTTACTTCACTTGACACTGCCCTATGTCGGTGAGCCAACGGACTCCACCAACGCGGCCGACCCGCTCGAAACGATTTATAACGCTCTGACACTGTCATTGCGCGACTATGTTGAGAAAAACGGATTCACGAGCGTGTTATTTGGAGCCAGTGGTGGAATTGATTCGGCTCTTGTTGGTGCAATTGCTGTTGATGCACTCGGCCCTGATCGCGTTTTTGCCTGCGCAATGCCTAGCGAATACTCCTCCGACCATTCGCTTTCAGACGCCTACGATCTTGCTGAGCGGACCGGGCTGTCAATTCGCACAGTTCCGATTGCGCCCATGGTCGAAGCATTTTTGGGGCAGCTTGGTGTTTCTGGACTGGCCGAGGAGAACTTGCAAGCCCGTGTTCGTGGAACAACTCTTATGGCGCTGTCCAATTCAGAAGGGCACCTCGTCTTGGCTACCGGCAACAAGAGTGAATTAGCCGTTGGTTATTCAACTATTTACGGTGATGCTGTCGGTGGCTTCGCCCCGATCAAGGACACCTCCAAAAC
>DKME01000025.1 GCA_002469525.1 Actinobacteria bacterium UBA7422 | reverse complement strand
GGGGATCAGGTGCGGCCGAGCCAGAAATCCATCCAGTTGATAAAAATCAGAGCGAGAATTACTAGGAATGTTGAACCGATCAATATCCAGCGCAGTGAACTGATGACATCAGAGATCACGCCAGGTGTGCCACTTCTCGTGAACCGTCCAGCTTGTGCGTTTTCGGCCGTAGTAACCCAGAAGATCAGAATCGTGCCAACCCAAGCGACCATGCACCACGGACAGAGTGCCTCAATTACGTAAAGGCTCTGGAAGATGAGCCACACGACAAATGCGAGGCCACCAAGTGCGCCGAGGTTGAGGCCAAGCCACACCCAGTTCGGTAAAACGACGCGCGAGATCAACAAAACAGCAAGAGCAATCACAACCGAGTAGGTCATGAGCCCAATGATTGGATTTGCGAAGCCAAAAATTGATGCCTGGTCGGTAACGATTACCGATCCGCAGGAAAGGACCGGGTTGATATTGCAACTTGGGACATAGTTCGGGTCAGACAGAATGGCAACTTTGTCTTGCATCAATGTGAATGCGGCAAAGAGTCCAATAATCCCTGAGAACAGCAGAATCCAAGGCGTAGATCTGTATTGCGTCGATCCGTATTGCGTTGATGTGCTCTGTGTTGATTCCATTTAGTTCACATCCCACCATAGTGTTGCGACCGAGCGAGGTTTTGCATCCTTTTGGGCGAGAAGCGCTGCGGCTAATTCAGCATCGCGGTCTTCGGTGAGACAGAGCCGGATTCGTGCCTGCCGAATTCGCTCAGCTTCGGGCAAATCAACGCGAGCACCCCATGTTTCGTCTTCCCACGTGTCAAGGATCGCGTTAAAACCAAGGGCTAAGGCGATGTCTTGGAGTTGGAACGGCGTTGGGGTTGTCGGTCGATCCAGATCCCAGAACTTTTTCCAAAGTGAATTCATATTGGACATCGGGTGGGTCATGGGGAGTTCAAGGACAACTCGATTTCTAGCGTGCGCGTTAAGCGCTTCGAGGAATGGCACGATCTGTGCCACGTTGTATGCCACGTGGTGACACACCACAACGTCAGCTTCGGGCACGAGATCGGCGATATCTGGCCAGTCTCCCAGGTAGGCGTGGGCAATGGCCCCACGCGCTTCTGCTGCTTTCAAGAATTCGTCGAGCATTTCTTGTTGGTGGTCTACGGCGATCAAGGTTCCAGCCGGTGGAGTGATCGCCATAGAAGCGCGGCCACCACCAGACCCTATGTCAAGAATGCTGCCGCCCGGTTCGAGCACTTCGCGGGCGCGCTGGTGGGAAATCGAGTCAGGTATCTCGGCTCCCACGGTGAACATAGCAACGGAATGTTTCCAAGGGACTTCTGGCGCTTGGTCCAAAATCTCCCTCGGTAATGCCCAATCTGCCAAGTCCGCCGCCCATTGATCTGCCAAAAGTTGAGTTTGTGTGTTCATCACCTCCAAACCTTAACCCCCACTCATGACCGACACCGTGTCAGAAAGGTCTTTTCGATCTGACAGTAGATTGTGGGGGTGAGCAGCGACAGGTCTGTGGAGGCGACCTCCGGGGATCCCTCTGGGCATCCACTTGCGGCATTAATCGGCGGACCACGCGGAGCGATCGAGTCAATGCTCCCTCCAGTTGTTTTTGTTGCGATCTATTTGGCGACGAGTAGCAATCTCACGGCAGCGGTTATCTCAGCACTTTTCATCGGGCTTGTTTTAGCTGGTTTGCGACTTTCACGCGGTGAAAGGCCTGTCAGAGTTGTTGGAGCACTGCTTGTAGTAGTTCTTGCCGCGACAGTCGCCTACTACACCGGCAGCGCTGTCGCCTATTTCTGGCCACTGGTTTTGGCCAATGTCGCATCCGCCATGGCGTTCGCTTTTTCGATTCTGATTCGTTGGCCACTTCTTGGAGTGATTGTCGGACCGATTACCGGAACTGGAATGCGTTGGCGCAAAGATCCCGATCTACTCAAGGCCTACGCAAAAGCTTCCTGGTTGTGGGTGCTCCTCAACGTCGTTCGAGCCGCAGTTCAAGTTCCGCTGATTCAAGGAGAGGACCTTTGGGCACTGGCAGCTGTCCGCCCAATTTTCTATGTGATGGTGATTGGCGTTGTTTTCTGGTCTTGGAGAATTATTAAAAAAAGCCTTCCTGCCGACCACCCAGGGATTCGTAGTCCACGAATCCCCACGTAATTTATGGCCCCTGAAGCATCCTTATTTTTGACACTTCGGACACCAAAAGAGATTACGTCCGCGCATATCACTCTCAGCTACTTCACTCGAACAGATAAAGCATGCAAGGCCACTTCGCCGATACACGTAAACCTCGCCACCGTGGCGGTCGTCGCGTGCCGCTCGCTTCATGGCTTTCGGCATATGTTCGGGGCGAACGGTATCAATGCGTCCACTGCGCACCCCCTTCTTCATGAGTGAAACCAGATCGCTCCACATCTGATCAAATTGATCGGGTTGCAAATCCTTACCTGGTGTTAAGGGGTTCACGCCAGCTCGAAAAAGTGCTTCGGCTCGGTAAATATTGCCAACACCGGCAAAGAGGGTTTGGTCCATGAGCAGAACGCCAATAGGAGTTACGCTCCCAAGTACTTTGGCGCGGGCAATACTCGGGTCATCTTTCCTGATCGGATCTGGACCAATTTTTGCCTTCAGAGTCTTTACTTCACCGGGTGTAATCAAGGTGCAAGCATTTGGTCCACGCAGTTGAGCACAGAATTCTTCCGTGGCAATCTGTAGGCGAATCAGGCCGACGGGCTCTGGGGTGCGATTAAGAAACGACCATTTGCCGTAGAGACCCAAATGGACATGAATCACCTTGTCGTTCTCGAAATTTATAAAAAGATGCTTGCCAAATGCCTGGGCCCTTCTTAATACCGATCCATTGACCGACTTTGCAGAAACAGAAAAGCGACCTTGGGGGCTGGTCACCCCAACAGTTTGCTTAGCGAAAAGTTTGTTCAACTCGGCTGCCTGCCGGTGAACCACGTGACCTTCGGGCACGACTAGCGGGCGGCCATTTCCGTCGCAATTCCAGCGACGAATGCGTCAACGTCTGACTCCTGGGTGTCCCACGCGCACATCCAACGCGCGAGCGTTGGACTGTCCCAGGTGTAAAAGCGCCACTTTTCTTGCAGGCGCTCAACCACTTCTGCTGGGAGCCGGGCAAATACGGCATTTGCATCGGTTGGCACTTCGATTGCAATGCCTGGAATTTGCTCAACTGCCGACTTCAGCTTCTGAGCCATGGCGTTGGCATGCGCGGCACTACTAAGCCAGAGATTGTCACTGAGCAGCGCAATCATTTGAGCTGACGCGAACCGCATCTTGCTATTGAGTTGCATGTAACTCTTGCGGAAGTACTCAACTCCGCGAACAACATCGGGGTTGAAGACAACAATCACTTCGCCCATGAGCATTCCGTTTTTCGTTCCACCGAAGGACAGGATGTCTACGCCCGCATTGATGGTGAAGTCAGCAACGGGAACACCCAACGACACGGCTGCGTTGGCAATTCGAGCACCATCCATGTGAAGACGGAGGCCAAGTTCGTGTGCACACTCGCCGATTGCAGCTACTTCTTCGACCGTATAAACCGTTCCCATTTCATTGCTTTGGGCGATCGAGACTGCACCGGGTTGGGCGTAGTGAACAAAACCGAAGTCGTGTGCTGCCGAGCGAATCAGATCGGGTGTGAGTTTGCCGTTGACACCTGGAACAGTCCACAGTTTGATTCCGGCAACTTTTTCTGGTGCTCCACCTTCGTCCATGTGTATGTGCGCGCTCTCCGTACACACAACTGCTTCCCACTGATTCAGAATCGATGAAAGCGCTACGACATTGGCACCGGTTCCATTGAACACCGGGTAAATCTCCACCGGGCGACCAAAAAGTTCAGCCATGCGCTCGTCTAGCTCGGCGGTGATTGAGTCGTCGCCGTAGGCAACCTGGTGGCCCGAGTTAACTCGTGTTAGCGCCTCAAGAATTTGCGGATGAACGCCCGCGTAATTGTCGCTAGCGAATCCACGCCACGGTTGCATGCTGACATCTGCTTCGGAATCGCTCATGCGGGCAAGTATTCCTCACCCATTGCTTTTCGCCTCGTCCACTGCGCACGCTTGAGGTAATCGGCTTCGGTTTCGGGCAACCCAGCGGTAAACAACTTGCGCGATCGGCAGAACTGGAGCCGAGTCCAAGAGTGATCCAAGGGGTGCCACTTTGCTCACTCGAAGGATTTGCGCGACTGCGGCCGCACCTCCGAAAACGTCACCCGTTGAATTGATAAAAACCACCTCTTGTCGACACCGCTCAGGTGTAACACCAACTGGTGCATGAGTGAAATCCAATTCCTGAGAAGGAACGAAGGACACCCTTGCGCGTAGTCTGCGCGAAAGTCGCACCGAGGATTGGCAAATCCCGCAGTCTGCATCGAAAATACACACAGCGAAATTCCCATTCCAGTCCTTAATCAAATGACGGATCCGCCGTTCGAGTCCTCTTAAGTTCGTAGAACCCTGGGACAGATGCAACCAAAAGGGCGCCGTCCCATAATTTCACGGCATCGGGGCCAACGGGCATAGGTGTGATCACGGGACCAAAAAACGCTACCGGCTCCCCCTGCGGACCCGGAACTGCAATAACGGGAGTTCCCACGTCAGCACCCACCAGAGAGATTCCTCGGTGGTGACTTGCTCGTAGTTGAGTATCCAGGGAGTCGGAGTCTGCCGCTGACATTAAAGACTCGGGCAATCCTGCTTCAGCGAGGGATTCTGCAATAACGGTGTCATAATCCTTTCGGCCTTGAACGTGAATCCGCGTACCCAATGCGGTGTAGAGCGGGCCGAGCACCAAGCCACCGAACTGTTCCTGCGCGGCGATACACACTCGTACCGGTTTCCAAGCCGCAGCCATCAATTGGGCATATTTCGGCTGCACGTCTTTGCCTTCGTTGAGAACTGCGAGGGACATGACACTCCAAGTGAGATTGAGATCGCGGGCCCCTTGAACTTCATGCACCCAGTGGGAGGTGATCCACGCCCACGGGCACATCGGGTCAAACCAAAATTCAACTTCGGTTGTCATGCCGGCAT
>DKME01000026.1 GCA_002469525.1 Actinobacteria bacterium UBA7422 | reverse complement strand
TCACCGTCACACAAATCAACACGAACAACGGCGTTGTCTCTGGGGTTCACTTGGAGTCTGGCGAGTTCATCGAAGCAGACATTGTCGTCTCAGACTCCGATGCAACGCTGACCCAAGATTTACTCTCGTATCAGGACCGGAAACAAACACCGAGTATTCCTAACTCCCCCAGCCTCGCAGGCTTCGTGCTGCTGCTCGCGCTCGACGGCACTACAACAGGTATCGCGCATCACAATGTCTGGTTCCCTGAAAATTACGACGCGGAGTTTGACGCTATTTTTGGGAAAGAACCCAAGCCGCCGAGTGATCCGGCAATTTATGCGTGCGTCCCGGACGACCAAACCATGAAGCCCACGAGCGACAGCGAGTCTTGGTTCATTTTGGTGAACGCACCCCGGCACGACCCCGAGAAAAAACATGGATTCAATTGGGATTTACCCGGGGTCAAAGAAGACTACGCGGAAAGAATCCTGGACCTACTCGCCCAGCGCGGCACCGATATTCGCTCCCGAATCAAGTGGATGGAAATCCGAACTCCCGCCGATCTTGAACGAGACGTTATGGCGCCCGGCGGCAGTATTTATGGCACTTCGAGCAATGGGCCACGGGCGGCGTTCACCAGGCCTGCCAACCAGTCTGCGATCAAAGGTTTGTACCAAGTGGGTGGCTCCAGCCACCCCGGTGGCGGGCTACCCCTTGTCGGCATGGGTGCAGAAATAACCGCGGAACTTATTGGTCGCGCGGGGAAGCCGAACCCATAAAGCCGTACCAGCGGGCAAGCCGGCCACCCGTTGACAGCATGCGAACGCGCTCCTCGGTCGCCAGTTGAACTTCTTGGGTTGCCACGATTACTAGCTGGTCGTTTACTCGGATTCGAGTGTGCTCGCCCGGGACTTCTGCAGTACCTTCACGAATCACCAGCGACACCGCTGCACCTTGGGGTAGTCCCATCTCCATGACGAACACACCAATGAGCGCCGACCCTTTGGGAACGTCAACACCCAAGACGGTTGCGGACATGCCGTCAAGTGGTGCGCTCTCCACTTCGAGTTCACGGGCCTGCTCGGGTAAACACACACCGATTTTGCGACCCAGAATGGGAATGAATGGCGTTTGAATAAGGAGTAAGAGCAAGACGGCAATTAACGTTGCGTCAAAAATAAGTTCGGCGCCTGGAACGCCAAGTCCCAGTGGGATTGCCGCAAAAACTATTGGTACGGCTCCACGAAGTCCCGCTACGGACACAAACCCAATTGTCTTTGCGCCAACTCGAAACGGCGCCAACGAGATCACTGCGGCCAAGGGTCTTGCTGCGAATACCAGCAACAACACGGCTCCGACTGCAAGTGGAATTGCTTCGGGCAAACGACCAACGTCAGCCAGAAGTCCGAGCATGACGAAAAGCCCAATTTCGGCGATCCAAGAGAGACCGTCAGAGAAGCCAATGATCGAGCGTCGATGTGGAAGTTGCTTTGCCGATCCGATCAAGATGGCAGAGATGTACACGGCCATGAAACCCGATGAGTGCAGAACCGACGCGGCTCCATAGGAAAACACTATGAGCGCAAGTGCCGCGATCGGATACAACCCGACGCCGGGAAGAGCCAAACGCGGTAATACAAACCGGCCGATATAACCAACCGCCACACCAATAATTGCTCCACCAATTATTTCAGCGACGACCAAAATTGGGACGGTCCACGCCGCGGTTTGCTCCCAAGCCCCGCTGGCAACAATGCTGACAATCACCACGACGGGTGCGTCGTTAAAACCTGCTTCGGCTTCAAGGAGTGTTCGAATTTTGGCGTTGACCCGCATTCCGCGCAAAACAGAAAAGACGGCCGCAGCATCGGTCGCAGCAAGCACCGTTCCCAGCAGGATTGCGAGTTGCGGGTCAAAGTCAAAAATGTAGATAAGTGGAATCGCAACAACGGCGATACTCACTGCGATCCCGATCGAAGCCAGC
This sequence comes from Actinobacteria bacterium UBA7422, assembly GCA_002469525.1. Lineage (GTDB taxonomy): Bacteria > Actinomycetota > Actinomycetes > S36-B12 > S36-B12 > UBA4592. The sequence continues at coordinate 8,572 of DKME01000026.1, read as the reverse complement.
GCCAAGGAGGGCGCCAAGACCGGCCTGAGCTGATCAACTCGGGTGGTTAAGCCACCATGGGCCAGGATCAAGACCAGCGCCGAGTATCCAAGGACCGTGGCTAGGGTTGCGTCGTCGAGGGACAGTCCGGGAATCGTGGCACCAAGAATTATTCCTAGAAGCAGATAGAGCAACAGGCCTGGAACACCCAATTTCCCGGCGAATCGAACCGCGAGGATTGAGACAAACACGACGAGCGCGCCCACAAAGGAAGCCGTGGCCAGACTTTCTAATGTCATGGCCTCAACTCCCGTCGTCGATGGTACTCACGCATAGCCAAAGGTATCGGTTCCCCAGGATTGCCAACATGTGGGAAACCTTTGGAGGTAATAGACTCACTGGGTGAGTAGTTCCGAACCAGTCCAGGCCACGGCCCTAGACATTCGTCCTCACATCCAAACAAATATTGACCAATTCCTCGCGCGACAAAAGCCAATCCTTGAGTCAATCGGCGAAGAAACGATCCCCCTTTGGGACAGTGTCGCCTCACTTCTTAACGGTGGAAAGCGGCTGCGGCCTCTGTTCTGCTACTGGGGCTGGAGCGCCGCCTTCGGCGAAAGCGCCCACCGCGATGGTGTCATCACTGCCGCCAGCTCCCTTGAATTCCTTCAAGGTTGCGCGTTGATCCACGACGACGTAATGGACGGTTCGGATACCCGTCGCGGTTTTCCAGCGGCCCACCGTCAGTTCGCCAGCATGCACCGCGGAAACCAGTGGGTGGGGATCCCAGACCGCTTCGGTGAAGGATCTGCGATTCTCGCTGGTGATTTGTGCCTGTCCTGGGCTGACCAACTACTACTCGAGGCTGACCTTCCCACCGCAAACCTCACTGCAGCAAAGACCGTCTACAACGAGATGCGCACTGAGCTCATGGCTGGGCAGTACCTGGATCTCCTCGAGCAGGCTCGTGGTGGCGGATCGGTTGAGCGAGCACTTCGCGTTGTTCGTTACAAGTCCGCTAAATACACAATTGAACGTCCACTTCACATTGGTGCAGCACTAGCTCTTGCACCACTGGAGGTTTTCTCAGCTTTTACCGGCTACGGACTCCCGCTGGGAGAGGCATTCCAATTGCGCGACGACATTCTGGGTGTGTACGGGGACCCCGAAGTAACCGGCAAACCTGCGGGTGACGACCTCCGTGAAGGTAAGCGAACAGTTTTGATTGCGATCGCTACCGAGCGCGCCACCCCAGCGCAACTGCACTCAATGCACGAGCACCTCGGTGACGAACACCTTTCACTCGATGGTGTGAACAATTTACGTGAAATTATTCGGGACACAGGTGCACTTGATTACACCGAGGACCTGATTGCATCTTTGCTCGACCAATCACTCGCTGCCCTAAACAGTGCACCCCTTGAAGCCACCGCAGTAAGCGCACTCTCAGACCTAGCCCACAAAGCCGTTCAAAGGAATCTATAACAACATGTCAAACTCCTGGATTAATCGACTCCTGCCCACCCAGCGCACCGTCTCGGGTCCAACCGACAACGTGATTGTTGTGGGTGCAGGTCTCGCGGGGCTCTCTGCTGCAATGCGTCTTGCGGGCGCTGGTCGCACGGTCACCATTGTTGAGCGCGAAGCAATTCCTGGTGGTCGGGCTGGCAGGATTCAAATGAAAACCGAAAGCGGCACCTACCACGCCGACACCGGTCCCACCGTTCTCACAATGCCCGATCTCATTGCAGACTGCTTTGACTCATTGGGTGAAAACATGAACGACTGGCTCACTTTGGAACCGGTCGCCCCCCTGTATCGGGCTTTTTACGCTGACGGGTCAGTCCTTAATGTTCACAGTGACGTTGACCAGATGGCTCAAGAGATCTCGGAAGTAATCGGAAACGAGGAAGCCGCCGGTTTCCGCAAGTACGTTGACTTTGTTTCCAAGTTATACAAGTACGAAATGAAGGACTTTATTGACCGCAATATTGATTCACCGCTGGACCTGGTCACTCCCGATCTTGCCAAACTCGCAGGGATCGGTGGCTTTCGCAAACTGGCTCCGAAAGTTCGCGAATACCTAAAGGACCCTCGCACCGAACGCATATATTCGTTTCAAGCAATGTATGCGGGCCTGTCCCCCTACGACGCCCTAGCGATTTACGCGGTCATTGCCTACATGGATTCCGTTGCCGGTGTCTTCTTCCCCAAAGGTGGCATGCACGCGGTTCCGCAAGCAATGGCTGACGCACTGGTCAAGCACGGCGTCACAATCAAATACAACACAACGGTTGAGTCAGTTGTTCATAGTGGCGGTCGTGCTTCAGGTGTTCTCACCACCGACGGCGAGTTCATGGAAGCCGACGTGGTAGTTCTCAACCCTGACCTTCCCGTCGCCTACCGCGAGCTCCTAGGCACCGAACCTTGGTCGGTCAAACGCCTTAATTATTCCCCTTCCTGCTTCCTCATGCTTGCAGGTTCATCCCAGACCTACTCCAAAATCGCGCACCACAATATTCACTTTGGTCGTTCATGGAAAAACGTGTTCACAGAGCTCATTGACCAGAAGGTCCTCATGACAGATCCGAGTATCTTGGTGACCAACCCGAGCTTCTCTGACCCAAGTCTCGCGCCCGAGGGCAAGCAGCTCTATTACATTCTTTTCCCGACACCCAACCTTGATGCTGCAATCGACTGGAAAGAAATTGGTCCTCGCTACCAAGAGGCATGTCTCAAGGTGCTCGAAGAGCGCGGTTACGTGGGGCTCTCCGACTCGATTGAAGTAATCGACGTCACAACCCCGCAGGATTGGGCTGATCGCGGAATGGAACGCGGTGCACCATTTGCCGCTGCCCACTCATTTGGCCAAACAGGTCCCTTCCGACCAGGGAATATGTGGGGCGAAAACGTTGTTTTCACCGGTTCTGGAACACAGCCAGGTGTCGGGGTCCCCATGGTGCTGATCTCAGGTCGCCTTGCAGCCGAACGAATTACAGGTAAAGACCATGCTTACAAATCTCGGGCAACTCGTTGAACCGCGAACACAAAAAGGAATACGACCAAGCCGGAATCACCGATCCCGACTTAATCGCCTCCTACGAAGTCTGCCGGGAACTCAATGCGAAGCATGGAAAAACCTATTACCTAGCAACACTTTTATTACCCCCTGGCAAGCGCCCATACGTCCACGCGCTCTACGGTTTCGCCCGTTACGCTGACGAGATCGTGGACGACCTTGCGTCAACGCTCACCGACCAAGAGAAAGCCGATTGGCTTAAGTCATGGGGTGAAAAGTTTATGGCAGACGTCAGGATCGGTCACTCCGAAGACGCAGTCTGTCGCGCTGTTGTTGACACGGTGAACCGTTGGGACATTCAACTAGACCTATTCGAGGCGTTCCTGCACTCAATGACCATGGATCTCACCGTCACCGAATACAAAACGTTCGAGGATCTCTACGAGTACGTATATGGCTCTGCCGCTGTAATTGGATTACAGATGCTCCCAATACTTGAACCAACCGATGCACGAGCATACGAGTCCGCGAAGGATCTTGGGGTTGCTTTTCAACTCGCAAACTTTATCCGCGACGTCAACGAGGACCTCGATCGTGGCCGCGTCTACCTACCCCTTGACGAACTCGAACGATTTGGAGTTACCCGCGCAGACCTAGAAAAGCGTGAACTCACTGAAAACATTAAAGCTGCCCTGCGCCATCAGATTGATCGAGTGCGCCGCCTCGACCACGAGTCAAAGGCCGGAATTGAAATGCTCCATCCATCTTCCCAAGACTGCATCAATGCAGCACGCATCCTTTACTGCGGGATCGCAAACCGGGTCGAACAAATTGATTTCGATGTTTTCAATAAGCGCGCCAAAGTCTCACTTCACACCAAGTTCTGGGTCGCCTTCCCAGCCTGGCGCCGCGCGGTCAAAGCCCGCCGTAAATTCGGCCCCGGCAACGTGCGCGGTCTTCATTCCCATTCCTGAGCGAATCTCGAGTAATAACCGAACACTCCTCAAATTTTCCCTAGTCGCATCCGATTCAAGGCGATATTTTTCACCCATGCATATGTCAAAGAGTCTGGACCGCCGTGGGTTTCTCGCCGTAATCGGACTGTCAGCTGGAGCAGCCGTAACAGTTGTATCCGCCAGTGGTGCGATTGCTGCAACGACGAGACCCAGCGTTACAAAAAGTAGAACAGAAAATTTATTTCGAAAAGGCGTATTTCCTCGCGGATCGCAATGGTCAATTCCCGGTGGCGAATTAGTGGTCACGCGGAAACGTGCAATCAGGTCAACTGACGGTCAACTTAGACTCAATCGTGATTCCTTTGAAGTGATTTTCAAATTGACGTCGGGAAAGCACCCGGGGCACGGGACAACTACTCTCACCAATTCGCAAGGCCAAGATATTTCCATGCATCTTGTTCAGATTCGACCCAATCGATACAGCGCGATTATTAACAGCCAACCGACAACGGAGGCCGGCGCATGAGTCACACAATTGGAGACACTTTTCTCTTTTGCAGCCTTTGGGACAACACCGGGATATCAACTTGCCTGATGTGTGATGGCAGTACGTACTCGGTGAATGATTACGGTGCGCTCGCAGCCGCGTTGGGTACTTACACCGACGACACGGGCGTTTCATTCACCGTGCCGAACCTCACCTCTTCTGCCCCTTCGGGGTTAACCCCTTACATCGTGGCAACGGGCACTTTTCCCTCTGTCATTCCCGTCCCGGTCCCCAATTACCAGGTTGTGAGCGGGCAATACTTAGGAGAAGTTGTCTATTCGTCGAGCACCTACCCACCGTCTGGTTGGGCCGTGTGTGATGGCTCGCTGCTCCAAATAGCCCAAAGCACCGCACTTTTTTCCGAATATGGGAATACTTTCGGTGGCGATGGAAAGAAAACATTTGCCTTGCCTACCGTTTCCGGCGCGATCATCGCCACGACGGGTATTTATCCATCACGCAATTAGCCGAATTGCGACTATCAATTATTTCTACGCCAGACCGGCGGCCCTGACGGTGGAGTATTCTCAAGGCCTCGCCGGCCCCAAAACACCCACAGGCTCAAGGAAAGCAAGATCAAAGCAAAACCAAAGAGCAAGTCTTCAGCGGGCGCAAAAGCCACACGTCCATCGCCAAGAAAAGTTGGCGCTGCGTCCTGTGGTGAACTGCCACCGATAATGGCAAAGTCGTTGTATTTCACAATTTGAGTACCGGTGAAGAGACCGTTGGTGATCAGCTGGAAAAAGACAATTATCGCGTAGGACACCCAAAAAATTGGTCGAGTCACCATCCGGGTCTTACATGCGAAAAGGTCAAGTAGCACGGCTATGACGACTGCCAATACTCCAATAGCGGTGTAGGTCATGGAGTTTCATCTCCTACGAGCCAGCGCGCAGATTTGGTGCCTTTGACACTGCGAACAGCTTCGAGGGTGAGGATCGATGCAAATGGAATCACAATGAAAAACAGAAGTTCGTCTAGCGGAACTTCAGCCGGAAGGTAGAGCCCTAGAATCCGGGACTCATCGAAATACCAGTGACCTTGGGTGATTGCATAGGCATCCCAGATTAAAAAGGGTATGACGACGGGCAGGATCGTGAAGAGCAAACGCTTTGGTCTGCGAAGAACCCGTGCTCGCAGGATCACTTCTAACCAGATCGACGCCACAATCACAAAAACCAAGACCGAGACATAGCTCCAACGCCCGAAATCCATGAAATCTCCCACGGGTCCATAATTACCTACTGTGAGTTTTCAGCAAAAAGTGGATCCCTCGAATCGCTCTGATGTGACCTACCGAATTGCATTGCTCGGTGCCGAATCCTCTGGCAAAACCACCTTGGCCGTTGAACTTACGGCAGCACTGTGTGAAATGGGTTACAACGCAGGGCTGGTTCCCGAATTTTTGCGGACCTGGTGCGAGCAAAACTCTCGACTCCCCAATTTCGAAGACCAAGAAGTTATTTTGGAGGGTCAGCTTGCCTTAGAAGACGCTGCAGCAACTCGATTCGACATTGTGGTCTGCGACCCAGCTGCGATCACCACAGGTTTTTACTCACTGGAGTACTTCGGGTCTGATCTGCATATGGAGTGGGACCTCTTGGAGCGATACGACCAGCTATTCCTGTGCGATATTGACTTCCCTTGGCAGGCTGACCCGCTGCGGGAAAGCCCTGTGGCACGCGCACAGATGCACACCACCATCAAGTTATACGTGCAGGAAAACGAAGGACGCTTCACAAGCAACATCCCTTTGCTCACTGGCTCAACTCGAGAGCGGTTGATCTTTGCCCTGGCGCAACTTGATCTCCCCGAAATATTGCCCTAGTCGACAGGGTGGACTGGTGCGCGCATGCAAGCGTGGCAACCCACTTCCCTCATAGATTCCACATAGAATCACAAGAATGGATCCGTCTTCCTCCGGTGGCCTTGTCGGCCAAACCCTGGATCAGCGGTATCAAGTCACATCCCTTTTGGCTCGCGGTGGTATGGCCACCGTTTATTTGGCGACAGACCTAAGGCTTGACCGGGTTGTTGCGCTCAAGGTCATGCATCCTCACTTAGCCAATGACCCTGGATTTGTAGCGCGTTTTCAGCGTGAGGCCCGCAGCGCGGCTCGGCTCTCACACCCACATGTTGTCGGGGTCTACGACCAGGGCAGCTCAGACGGTCACGTCTACCTGGCCATGGAATATTTGCCAGGACGAACCCTGCGTGACGTGTTGGACGAATACGGTCCTCTCAGCACCGAACAAGCCCTCGTACTTCTTGACCCCGTAATTGAAGCACTTGTCGCAGCCCACGCGGCCGGATTCGTGCACCGCGATATCAAACCAGAAAATGTCCTTATCTCTGACGACGGTCGGGTGAAAGTTGCCGACTTTGGTCTTGCTCGTGCTGTCACAACAACGGATTCAACCCACACGACCGGCATGATTATTGGAACGGTGAGTTATCTTTCTCCCGAACAGGTGGAGCACGGAGATGCGGACGCCCGCTCTGATATCTACTCAACCGGAATCCTTTTTTTCGAAATGATCACCGGAGCAGTCCCCCACGGCGGTGAAAGCCCGCTGTCTATTGCCTACAAACACGTGAACTCTGACGTTCCGCCACCCTCAAGTGTCATTCCCGAAATCCCTTCCGTCGCCGATGCACTCGTGCTCTCTGCCACCAAGCGAGATCCTGCATTGCGGTATCAGAGTGCCCAAGAATTGCTTGCGGACGTACGTCGAATCCGCAAGTCACTGCCAGCCCCACAGCCATTTGTGGACGCGAGGAACACCCTGGTTGTTGATCGAAAAGAATTCGAAGAACTTTCCAACTCACAGAAATCAACCGATCAAACTTTTACGCCCAAGGATTTTCCTGCACGCGCAAAAAAACGGCGAGGATTGTGGTTCATCCTCGCGCTCGTCATTGGCGTACTCCTTGCTGGCTTAGGCGGCTGGTGGATTGCCGCAGGGCCCGGGCAAAACGTCGACACCCCCGACTTGGTCGGCAAAACTTTGGAACAAGCTCAAGGAGTGCTTCTAGCGGCAAGCGAAACCGAAGGGCTCACGATTGCCGCTGGCGAACCAGTCTTCAGCGAGAGCATCCCGTTGGGTGTGATCGTTACGACCGACCCAGAACCTGGATCAGGGATTAACCCAACCGGGGTAATCACGGCAAATGTTTCCCAAGGGCCCGAGCGCTATTTGGTTCCCGACGTGGTCGGTATGACACCTCAGGCAGCTAGCGCAGCCATTACGGGTGCAAACCTCACGCTTGGGGGCAGATCTGAGGCGTTTGACAACAATGTTCCTCTGGGAGAGGTTGCCAAGACGTCTCCAAAAATTGGTGCTGAGCTCAAGCCGGGTGAGCGCGTTGACCTCGTGATTTCAAAAGGTCCCAAACCCATTGAGATTCCTACTGTTGTCGGCGAGAAAATCAAAAGCGCAAATGCAACGCTGAGCGATCTGGGCCTCAAAGTTGACCGCAGCAACGTCTTCTCAGAGTCTGTGAATAAAAATACCGTGATGTCGATTAAACCCAAGGCGGGTAATACCGTGCCTTCGGGCAGCACTGTTGAGGTTGTTGTTTCAAAGGGTCCACCCCCGGTCACAGTGCCCAACCTTGTTGACATGCCGCGCAAGAAAGCTATCGCCGCCTTGAAGAAAATTGGACTGCAAGCCAAAGTTGAAGTCGGGGCGGTTGCGCCCCTCAATCGTGTAATCAGTCAAAGCCCCGCTGCTGGCACCGAGATCCCCAAAGGTTCCTCGGTCACAATACGCATTATTTAATTCGCGTTGTTCAATTCTCGATCTCTTACCAATACATTGAGCCAGGAGTCCCCTTAAACGGTCCGACAACATCGCTCGTAATCCAACCACCGTAGAAAGAACCGGGTTGAGGAGTGACCCGTTCCCCGTCGACCAGACATTCATCCATCTGCTGCGGATACACCGCGACATGGTCCTTAAGTTGCTCGAAACCCCGATGAGGATTCGGGTAGGCCCACGCTACCCCTACCGCTACTTTGCCGTCAGCTCCCACAACGTCGAAGTATTGAGCTGCTCCTTTGAATTCACA
>DKME01000065.1 GCA_002469525.1 Actinobacteria bacterium UBA7422 | reverse complement strand
CCAAAGACAAGTACTGTCAAAATCCCTTGGCTTTGTCCGTTGAGTACGAGAACTTCGTTGTCTGCCAGGACATAGACAATTCCACTGGCAACAGCGAGAGCAAAACCGGCCGAAACCAATGGGATTAACCACAAAACAGGGCTTCGGTACACAAAAATCAAAATGATTGCAACAACAATTGCAGTGGCAAGAAGTAGTGCTCCGTCAATCGCGCCGAAAACTTTGATCAGGTCGGCCAAGAATCCGCCAGGGCCGGTGACATTGATTTGCAGGGTGTCAAAACCGGTGGCGTAGTCGCGGATCGTGTTAGTTATCTCAATGAAAGCGAATTCACCGTCGGCATTTCGCTCGCCTCCGAGGTCACCGTTGACCGAGATGTTGACCAGGAGCGCTTTCCCGTCTTCTGAAGGCAGCGGGAAGAGTTGTTCGGAGTCCAAGTAGGAACCAATGCGCGAGCCGTCGGTCAAAGTCAGTTCGGGGACACCCGTGAGGAACTCGGTGATTACGCCTTGGTCTGCGGCGGTTAATGGTGAACGATCCGGGTGGGTGATAACGGTCAAAATCGGGATAGATGGATTGTCCGCGAAGAGTGCCTGTTCGTCGTTGACAACGGTTGATTCGGCCGAAGCGGGTAGGAAACTCGCGTTGTCGTTTTCTTGGACCTCGGACAAGCTTCCTGCGAGTGGTCCGGCCCAACTACCGATCAACAACCACACAACCGCGGCGCCAATTGCCAACCAAAGCGCCCGGCGACCCCTCTTGACGGAATTCTTACCCGACTTGATCTCCTTAGTGGCCGCGTCGCTCATGTGTGAAGCGTTCCCTATCCACCTGTAACTTGCAAGTAAGGTCTACCTGTGTCCAGCGCCTTCACCACCCTGGCGATTTGCGGGGTGACCGCGGTCGTGATTGCTGCCTTCCTGCGGCAATTGGGCTGGTCCATGTCCCTACCCCTGATTGGCGCAGGGCTTTTGCTTGGACTTGCACCATTTGGTCCCAACGAAGTTCCGGACCCCGAAATCATTCTTGTTGCAGTCCTGGCACCACTCGTTTTTGGTGAAGCCCTGGGCTCGTCCTATTTAGACCTGCGAAGAGTTGCGCGTCCGGTACTCGTGTTGGCAATTGGGCTGGTTATTTTCTCAACCCTGGCGGTTGGTGCGATTACCTACTGGGTAGCGGCACTTCCCGTGGCAGTTGCCATGGCGCTTGGTGCGGTACTTGCCCCAACCGATGCCGTCTCGGTAAGTAATACTGCGAAAAGAGCATCCCTTCCTAAGCGTCTCGTCTCGATTCTTGAGGGAGAGAGTTTAGTTAACGATGGAACAGGTCTGACCGCGCTAAAAGTTGCAACAGTTGCAGCGGTTGCAGGCTCCATCACCATGACCGACGTAGCGATCGACTTCTCCCTCGCGGTTGTTGTTGGCGTAGGTGTTGGTCTGTTCAGTGGTTGGGTAATGGGCCGGCTTCTGCGGCACAGTCAAGACCTGGTGCCGGCCAACTCTTTGGTGATAGTTGCTCCATTTCTCATATATATAGGTGCGGAAGTAGCCCAAGGCTCCGGAATTCTGGCAATAGTCGTTGCCGGATTGTTCGTCGCGCACCGTCAAAATTCAGAACCGGGTGCGGCAGGGCGGGTGCAAAGCGCGGTGGTGTGGCGTCACTTAACCTTTATCTTGCAAGCACTCGCATTCTTCCTTGTCGGATTACAAATCCCCGAAGTTCTTGGCCGGCTGACTAACTACGAGTTGGAGAAAGCGTTATGGCTTACCTTGGCCGTTGTTCTCACATTGATCATCGCCCGCACCGTATTCGTTTTCGGCATGGTGGGTGTCACGCGATTAACCAAGTCGCCCATTGCCCAGCACGCAACCTTTGGCCGGGAAGCCGCGATCATGGCATGGTCGGGTGCTCGTGGACCGATCTCAGGTTTGGCGGCCTTTTCAATCCCACTCGTCACCCTTGCCGGTGATCCGTTCCCCTACCGCGACTTGATCCTGGCAGTGAGCTTCATGGTGATCGTGATTACATTGATCCTCGCTGAAACACTCGGTCCGCTTGCACGCATGCTCAAGATCCCGGTCGACGACGACACCGACGAAATAATTCGAGTACAAGGTTCACTCGCCAAGGCAGCCTTGATTCGCCTTGACACGGCACTTGAAGAGTTAGCCCAAGAAGGAACACCGCTTAACGCAGAGGCTGCTGAAACATTGCGACGGGATCGGGAAATTCGGCTGCTCCGAGCGAGCACGATTACCGAAAGCTCCACAGCGCCGATGACAGCGGAGCTTGAAATCACGCAGATGCTCAATGTTGCGATTTCAATGGTTCATGCGGAGCAAGAGGAACTTATTCGCATGCGAGATAGCGACGGTTTACCCGATTCAATTGCTCGGCCGCTATTACGTGAATTGGATTCACGGGAACAATCGTTGGTCCGACAAATTCGTTAAGACGGGGAAGATAGTCGTGTTTATGTCAATTCAATAACGATTCAGGTGGAATAGACGCCAGTTGAGTCGCAGTTGTGTCGCTAACATGTCACGCGCCGAAAATGCACATAGGTTGTATTAGAGCAAATTGTGTCTGGATAGACACACTATTCAGCACATCGTCTACCTACGTGAAGTGGAGAACGAAATATGAAGGCGTTTCCAAAAAAAATAGCGGTGATTATGGCTGCTTCCGCGCTGGCACTGTCAGCGTGTTCGAGTGATTCAGACTCGGCAGGAGGAGATCAAGGCGACAACGTTGCGGGCCAGAACAGCCTCAGTGGTATTTCCGTAACGGTTGGATCAAAGGATTTCGACGAGCAACTTCTTCTTGGGGAAATTCTCGTTCAAGCCTTTGGTGCTGCTGGCGCTGAAGTCACCAACCAGGTAAACCTTGGTGGCACAAGCGTTGCCCGCGCTGCACTGACCTCGGGTGACATTGACGTGTACCCCGAGTACAACGGAACCGGTTGGGCAGTCCACCTCGAACAAGAGAATCCAAGCTTCGATTCCGTGGAACTCACGGCTAACGTGAAAGAAATGGACTTTGATAAAAACCAAATTGTGTGGATTGGGCGTTCACCGTTCAATAACACCTACGGTTTTGTCTCTAGCCCAGAAGCCACCGAAGCAAATGGTGGACCATTCACAACCCAAACCTTCATGGAGTACGTGCGTGACAATCCCGACGCAGTTGTATGTATGGAGAGCGAATTCCCGGATCGTCCAGACGGCCTGATCCTCACCGAGACCGCAACCGGTATTGAAATTCCGGACGCACAGGTCAGCATTTTGGACACGGGTGTTATCTACACCGAGTCTGCAAACAACAACTGCACCTTCGGTGAGGTCTACACGACAGACGGTCGGATCCCAGCACTTGGTTTGACGTTGGTTGAAGATCCAGGCATCAACATTCTCTACAACGTTTCAGCAGCGATGCGTGCAGAGACATACGATCAAGCACCCGACCAGTTCGAAGCGATTATTGCAGCGATTCTGGAACCACTTGACAACACAGCAATGGCTGAACTCAACAAGCGGGTTTCCGCAGACGGTGAAGAACCCTCTGCAGTTGCCACGGACTTCTTGGTAACGCAGGGAATCATTGCGGGTTAATCAATACTGAGAGAGGACATGAGGGCCCAACATAGCTCTCATGTCCTCTCACCGTTGATCCAACAAATTTGGTCAAGAAGGGTTTCGCATGGAAGGCATACAAAGCTGGTTTGAGTATCTCTCCTCTCGCGGAGACCTAGTTACGCAAACTCTGCTGCAAACTTTGACGTACGTTGTTCTCGTCACGATCTCCGCTAGCCTCGTTGCAATCATCTTGGGTGTTGCGACAAGGCACAATCCACTTGCTAAGGAACTCTCACTTTCAATTGCCAGCGTATTCCTGACCATCCCTAGTTTGGCGCTATTCACAATCTTTATTCCAATTGTTGGTTTGGGCTTTGTCCCCAGCTTCATCGCACTTTTTCTTTATGCGCTCCTGCCCATCATGCGAAACACGGTGGCCGGCCTAGACGCGGTCGACTCAAGCGTTCTTGAGTCCGCCAAAGGCATGGGCCTGACATCAAGGCAAATTCTGCTGAAAGTGCAACTGCCACTTGCCTGGCCAATCATGCTTGCTGGCATCCGTGTCAGTGCACTTCTTACCGTGGGCATCTCCGCAATTGCGACTTTGGTTGCCGGCGGCGGTCTGGGTGACTTTATTAAGAGCGGCCTTGCGCGGCTGCCACTTCCGAATTCACTTGAGGCAATTTGGACGGGTGTGATTCTGTCCTTAGCCCTAGCACTTGCAATTGACTTTAGTCTTCGCACAGTCGGGCGCTTCACAAATCCAAGTGGTGTTCGTTCGTGATCGTAGACAACGTAGAAAATTTAAATAACAAGGAGTTCAACATGACTACCCCTTCAATCGTTCTCGAAAATGTCACGAAGAAGTACCCGGGAGTTGAAAAACCGGCGGTAGACAAGCTGACCCTTGAAGTCGCCACCGGTGAGATCCTCGTACTCGTTGGTCCCTCAGGTTGTGGCAAGAGCACGACACTTCGACTGATTAACCGCATGATCGAGCCAACGTCCGGCCGGATCATCTATGAAGGCCAAGACGTAACAAAGGGTGACCCCAATGAATTGCGGCGTCGCATGGGTTACGTAATTCAACAAGTTGGATTATTCCCGCACCGGACTATTGCCGAAAACATTGCAACTGTTCCAAAACTGCTGAAGTGGCCAAAAAAGAAGGTCAACGATCGAGTGGACGAACTCCTAGAACTGATCTCGATGGATCCGAAGGTTTACCGGGATCGTTACCCGAAAGAACTTTCTGGTGGACAAGCCCAGCGAGTGGGCGTTGCTCGTGCGCTCGGGGCCGACCCCGACGTCCTGCTCATGGACGAGCCATTTGGCGCGATTGACCCGATCACCCGTGATCGCCTGCAAAACGAGTTCCTCAGGTTACAAGCTGATTTGAAAAAGACGATTGTTTTCGTTACCCACGACATCGACGAAGCGGTCAAAATGGGTGACCGGATTGCGATTCTGCGAGATCAGTCTGAGATCGCTCAAATTGATGTTCCGGAGGAAATTTTGACGCACCCCGCCGACTCATTTGTTGAAAACTTCCTGGGCTCGGGCGCGATCCTCAAAACTCTCACGCTGCGTCGTCTCAACGACATTGAACTTTCACATCCACTGGAAATTGCTCGGTCTACGAACCGTACTGAAGCTCTTGCCCAACTTCAGGAATCTCATTTTCCTTACGCGGTGTTATTAGACGACTCGCGCCAACCAATTGCATGGGTCGACGAGCGGGCGTTAAATCGTTCCGAGTCACTGGATAGCGCAGCCTCCAGAATCACCGTGAAATTGCAGCCCGAAGACACCCTGCAGGACGCGTTGAGTTCCATGTTGCAAAGTTCTGCTGGAATGTCGGCGGTCGTTGATAGCAGGGGCAACTATTTGGGTACCTGCACAATCGATAGTTTGGCGTCGATGTTGGTCGACCGAGCTTCGAACGGCGGCCAGCCGTGAGCACCACCGCGAATGTGAAAGTAACCGCGGGGATCCTGCCGTCACGTCGCAATCAAATCGTGGGTCAATTGGACCTGATCGTGACACCCATCTTCTTCGCGATTCTGGCAATTCTGCTTGTCACGGTATGGGTGTACTCCGATTTCGACCAAACCACCACGAGCATTCTTGAGCCCAGCGGTCTTTGGACCCAGTTCCAGCAGCAGATTTCGCTAGCGCTTTGGTCCACCGCACTGGTAATCGTGGTAGCTATCCCGCTTGGAATTGTGGTCACGCGCGATGGCGCGCCACGACTCAAGAACAACCTGGTGACAGGGCTTGGGTTAGGGCAAGCAATTCCGGCTTACGGTTTGATTGTGCTGTTCTATGTCGCATTCGGCCAAGGATCAATGACAGTTGTGCTGGCATTGGCCACCTTCGCTCTGCTACCGGTATTGCGAAACACGATCGTTGGACTTGAGCAGGTTGATCAGTCAGTTATTGAAGCGGGCAAAGGTATGGGACTCAACGGTTTCCAGCGCCTGAAAAAAATCGAATTGCCCCTTGCAGTCCCGGTGATTATGGGCGGAATCCGAACCGCCACGGTCATCAACGTCGGCATGGCGACACTTGCCTTTTTGATCGGTGGCGGTGGCCTGGGCGAGACGATCGCTTCAGGACTGAAGAACGGGCGGCCAACAGCAATTTTTGTTGGAGCGGTACTTGTTGCACTGATCGCATTGGCTCTGGACTTCCTTGGTGGGATAGCACAGCGCTACCTCAAGCCAAAGGGACTGTAACTAAAAACACGTAGAAGCAAGTAGGCTCCGGCAGGTGTTTGACACCATCGCAGGGCTACCAGTTCATGCACTCATGGTGCACGTCCC
>DKME01000088.1:4021-7771 GCA_002469525.1 Actinobacteria bacterium UBA7422 | reverse complement strand
ACGACCTCGTTACGACCACACGCCGTTCCCACGGCACGAGCCGCTCGCGGGTAGCCCGAACGCGCCGCCAAGCCCCCATAGGTCTCAACGGTTCCCGGTGGGATTTCTCGCATCTTGGCATAAACATTCACATTAAAAAGTGACGTTGCATCTCGCACGCCCAGCCCGTCGAATGCACTGAGAAAACCGTCTTCGTAGTCTTTAAAAGCTTTATGAATAACTGACGATTTCCGTTGCGCACCAACAAGATCTCGCTGGTCAAATCGCGCAGAGATCAGTTCTTGTTCTGTTTCATCGAAAACGAAATAAACCAGTCCGGCTGGAGACTGGGCGCTTCCATGCCAAATGGACACGAGGAGTTACCTCTTGATCAACATGTCTGCAACAAGGAATGCCAACTCAAGACTTTGTTCACGGTTGAGACGTGGATCGCACGCGCTCTCATAGCGTTGCGAGAGATCGCCTTCGGCTACGCCACCTGTTCCTCCGACGCACTCGGTGACGTCGTCGCCTGTGAGTTCAATGTGAATACCTCCAGGGAAGGTTCCGGCCTCACGGTGGACCGCGAAGTAACCTTCAACTTCGGTGATCACGTCGTCGAATAAACGAGTTTTGTAACCGCTCGCTGATTCACGGGTATTTCCGTGCATCGGGTCACATACCCAGACGACCGGGATTCCACTTGCGTCAACCTTGGCAACAATGTCGGGTAATCTCTCCCGCACCTGGTCTGCACCCATTCGGGTGATCAAGGACAAGCGACCTGGAATGTTGTCAGGGTTCAGAATCCGAGCTGCTTCAACAATGTCTTCGGGTGAGGCTGTTGGCCCCACCTTCATGCCAATTGGGTTCGAGATTGTTGACGCGAAGTGAACATGCGCGCCGTCAAGTTGACGGGTGCGCTCCCCGATCCACAGGAAGTGACCGGACACGTCATAGGGGTTACCGGTGCGAGAGTCGATCCGGGTAAGCGCGCGCTCGTAGTCCATGGAGAGTGCCTCGTGGGCGGCATAGAACTCAACCCGTTGGAATTCGTCAGGGTCGGCGCCGCACGCCTGCATGAATGCGAGCGCGCGGTCAATATCCCGGGCCATGAGTTCATAACGCTGACCCGCCACCGAGTCACGAACAAAGTCTTGGTTCCATGCGTGGACCTGTCGCAGATCCGCGAATCCGCCCATGGTGAATGCACGAACAAGATTAAGTGCAGAGCCAGAAGCGTGGTAGGCACGAAGCAGTCGTTCTGGATCGGGCCTGCGGGCACCAGCTTCGAATTCAAGTGCATTAACGGCATCTCCGAGATAGGAGGTCATTTCGATTCCGTCGCGAACTTCAATTGTCTTACTTCGGGGCTTGAAGTATTGGCCGGCCAGTCGTCCCATTTTTACAACAGGAAGTGAAGCACCGTAGGTCAGAATGACCGACATTTGAAGAACCGTTTGCAATCTTGCCCTTATGGAGTCGGCGGTATTTGCCTCAAAGGTTTCCGCGCAATCTCCACCGGTGAGAACGAATGCTTCACCGCGGCTTGCCGTGGCAAGCCGCTCGGTGAGTTGGTCGCACTCCCCCGCGAAAACCAGTGGAGGGAGTTTACGAAGCCGGCCGACGGCGTCGGCAAGGACAACCGGGTCTGGCCAGGGTGGCTGCTGGGCAGCTGCGAGTTCGGGCCAGTCAACGGTCATTGGGGTTTCCACCCGGCCACGGGTCTGTTGCACTTGCTGGGCAGTCATGGGCTCAGAGTAGAGGGTTGGTTCAGCCAAAGAAAGCGGTGGCTTCACGGTACCGCTCGATCGGGACGGTCTTAAGGGTGCCTGTGGCTTCGGCAAGGGGCACTCGCACAATGTCCGTCCCGCGCAGTCCCACCATGGTCCCCCACGCCTGGTCCTTGACCGACTCGATTGCGTTAAGGCCAAATCGGGTCGCGAGCACCCGGTCAAATGCGGTTGGGGTTCCACCACGTTGAACATGTCCCAAGACGGTTGTCCGGGCTTCATGGCCGGTGCGCTCCTCTAAGGCTCCAGCAAGCCACTCGCCAATTCCCGAGAGTTTGACATGTCCGAATGCGTCCAAAGTGCCGTCCTTGGTGATCAAATCGCCATCCTTGGGAAGTGCGCCTTCCGCCACACAAATAATCGGGGCGTAATTTGTTTCAAAACGTGAGTTCACCCAACCCACTACTTCGTCGAGGTCAAAAGGCACTTCGGGGATCAGAATCGCGTTGGCACCGCCAGCCATTCCCGAGTGAAGGGCAATCCAGCCAGCGTGGCGGCCCATAACTTCACAGATCAGGATCCGGTGGTGCGACTCTGCTGTGGTGTGCAAACGGTCCATTGCTTCAGTGGCGATTGTGACCGCCGTATCAAAACCGAATGTGTAGTCGGTCCCACTGAGGTCGTTGTCAATCGTCTTGGGGACACCGATGACAGGGAAACCTAGTTCTGTGAGAGCCGTAGCGACACCGAGAGTGTCTTCGCCCCCTATTGCAATCAAGGCGTCAACACCAAGTTTCGCCATGTTTTCTTTGATCCGTTCAACTCCACCGTCGATCTTGATCGGGTTGGTTCGGGAGGAACCCAGAATTGTCCCTCCCCGAGGGAGCAAGCCTCGGACGGTGTCGACATTAAGTTCCATGGTGATTCCTTCGAGTGGGCCTTTCCACCCGTCCCGAAAGCCAATGAATTCGAACCCGTATTCAGCAACACCACGTCGAACCACCGCGCGGATAACCGCATTAAGGCCTGGGCAATCTCCGCCACCAGTGAGAACTCCAACGCGCATGTGCCACACCTTTCACCGTCTGGACCCGAGTCAATGGATCATATGCTCGAGCAATCTAATGTAAACGCTATCAGGGACGAACTCGAGAATTGAATTTGATCACCGAGCGTTCCCGGGAGCAAGTACGCTCGTGCGCGTGAACGACTCTGACCGCGTACTCTCGATTGACGCTGGAACAACCGGGCTGACCGCACTTCTGGTCACCCATGACGGACTCATCAGCTCAAAGGGATACCAAGAGTTTCCCCAGCATTTTCCCAGCGATGGCTGGGTTGAGCATGACCTGGGAGAAATGTGGAATGCAACATTGGCCGCGACCAAATCAGCGATGGCTGCGCACCTCGCCGAAAATGGAAGCCCGGCAAACATCGTTGCCATAGGGATCACAAATCAACGTGAAACAGCGTGCTTCTGGGACCGGGAAACTCTTGGTTCCCCACGGCGGGCGATTGTTTGGCAAGATCGTCGTTCCACTGAAATTTGTCAACGGTTGATCGACACGGGGATCCAATCACGAGTGCGCGAACTCACGGGATTGCGCCTTGACCCTTACTTCACCGCAACGAAACTCGTGTGGGTGCAAGAAAATGATCCACACACATGGGCGCAGGTGTGCTCTGGTCGGGTGGCTATTGGAACGGTCGACTCCTACCTGATTGCACGTATGACGCGCGGTTTGGATCATGTCACCGATCACACCAATGCCTCTCGCACACTGCTCTACGGGATTCAAAGTGGGGGTTGGGATCCTGAACTACTTGAAATTTTTAACGTCCCCGAAGATTCCCTACCAACAATTGTTGCCTCCTACGGGCCAATCGCCCAGAGCGATCCAGCTGTTTTCCTGGGCATTGACGCCCCGATCAGCGGTATCGCTGGCGACCAACAGGCCGCGTTAGTGGGTCACGCTGGCTTCCACTCCGGCAATGCCAAATGCACCTATGGAACTGGATCATTTCTGCTCCTGCACAC
>DKME01000088.1:728-3977 GCA_002469525.1 Actinobacteria bacterium UBA7422 | reverse complement strand
CGGTCTACTCACCACCGTCGCACTCGCCCACCCCAACGAAACTGGTCCGGCCCGTCGAGATTTTGCTCTCGAAGGTTCGATTTTTGTCACGGGCGCCGCGGTGCAATGGTTACGCGACGGTTTAGGGATTATCAAGAGTTCCTCCGACATTGAGTCTTTAGCGTTGAGCGTTCCCGACTCGGGTGGTGTTGTTTTTGTTCCAGCGCTTACGGGTCTGGGGGCACCCAATTGGGATCCGCATGCCCGAGGTCTCATTATCGGAATCAATCGAGGAACAACCGCTGCGCACATTGCTCGAGCCACACTAGAAGGGATCGCGCTCGAAGTCCTTGACGTCGTTGACCTCATGAGTGAGGAAATGGGCTCACGACTGCCCTGCCTGGCAATCGATGGTGGGGCCTCTATGAACGACCTCTTGTGTCAGTTACAGGCCGATATTGCGCAACTACCGGTAAAGAGATCCGAGCAGGTGGAAACAACCGGGCTTGGGGCAGCTTTTCTAGCCGGACTTGGTGTCGGTTTCTGGAGGGACACGGCGGAGATTTCCCAATTGGTCCGGACTTCCGGTGAATTTTTCCCGATGCTCACCCGCGATGACCTGCACGCTCAGTGGCGCGGCGCAGTGACGCGGTCCCTGAATTGGACGAATCTTGCATCGGACGAACTAGCGAAGTGAACTTTTAGCGTCCGCCAACTCGCCATTGGCAATTAACTCTTTTGCGCGGGTCGCATACATGTCCACATATTCCTGGCCGGAGAGACTCATGAGTTCATACATGACTTCATCTGTGACCGATCTCAACACGAAACGATCGTCTTCCAACCCTTCGTAGCGGCTGAAGTCCAAAGGCTTCCCAATCCGCATTCCTACGCGCATTAGTCGCGGACGCAACTTTCCAGGCGGCTGGATTTCATAGGTGTTAATCATTGCGACAGGAATAATCGGGACACGCGCTTCAAGTGCCATGCGGGCCAAGCCTGTTTTTCCCCGATACAAAATCCCGTTCGGGGAGCGGGTTCCTTCAGGGTAGATGCCTAAAACGTTTCCCCCGTTGAGAACTTTTAACGCCGTATTAATTGCAGCCTCTGAGGCACGGCCGCCGGAACGATCAATAGGAACCTGCCCAACACTGCTCATGAATAGCTTGGTGAAGTAGCCCTTGAGCCCCTTCCCAGTGAAGTAATCGCTTTTCGCTAGGTAGGCCATGGGCCTTTTGACATAGAGGGCCAGGTAAAACGAGTCAGAAAAACTGAGGTGATTGCTGGCCAAAATCACCCCACCCGATTGGGGGATATTGTCCTGCCCCTCAACCCAAGGGCGAAACAAGACTTTGAGCCACGGGCCGATCACAAAATGTTTGAACAGCCAATACATCATAAGTTTCACCTCCCTTGCGATTTCACAAATTCCAATGGTCGTTATCCGTGGAACGATCATAGGCGTACGCTTCGAGAAGTATCCGCACATTGATCGAATGAGGAGATCCAATGCCACTGGCACCCGGCGCCCAACCTTGGAGCAGCGACCCAGCAGGTCCCGACTCAAGAATCGGCGTACTGCTCATTCACGGTTTTACCGGATCCCCGGCTTCGATGACCCCGTGGGGCAAAGCGCTGTCCGAGCATGGCTGGACAATTCGAGTTCCTCGTCTGCCCGGTCACGGTTCCCGCTGGCAAGACATGAACCTCACCACATGGGAAGACTGGTACGCCGAAGCCGAACGAAACCTGCGCGAGCTGCAAGCCACGTGTGATCAAGTTTTTGTCTGTGGACTCTCCATGGGTGGATCACTAACCCTTCGCCTAGCCGAAAAACACGGCAGCGACATCGCTGGAATTGTGCTGGTTAATCCTGCAGTTCATTCTGAGCGCCCTGACCGCCACCTACTTCCCGTGATTTCCAAGTTCCTGAAAGCCTTCCCAGGTATCTCCAATGACATCGCTAAACCAGGCCAAGACGAAGTCGCCTACGGGAAAATTCCACTCAAAGCCGCCCACTCATTGTCACAACTATGGAAGTTGATTAAGTCAGACATTGCCCAAGTAACCCAACCTGTAATTCTTTTTCGTAGTCTTCAAGACCACGTCGTTGAGGCCTCAAACGCCCAATGGATCCTGGAACACGTATCCAGCGCGGACAAGGAAGAAGTACTCCTGGAAAATTCATTTCACGTCGCCACCCTTGACTACGACGCCCCGCTAATCCAAGAACGTAGCGCCGAATTCATCGCCCGACTGATCAAGCAGTAGGCACCTGCATCCATGACAACCACACCCCCAGAACCCCCAGAACCCAACGAGCCCGATAAGCCCGACGAGCCTCATAAGCCCGATGAACAAGAGGGGGGCAACACCAACAATGAAGCGTGGGATGCGATTGTTGCCGATCTCAGCGGGCAAATTGACCTTGGGCCACATTTTCGTAGCGAGCCAGCCCCGCAGGAGTTAATTCCGCAACGTGACTACATTGACGAGTATTTCGAAGAAGGCTACGAACCACCCGAACCGCCGCCCCTGACCGTACCCAGTGACGCATTCGCACGCTTTGCTTGGGCGGGCGCCCTCGGCGGTCCTGTCGTAATGCTGTTGGGTTACGTCCTTAGCCTTGGACGAATGATCTCAACTGCAGGACTGATCGCCACAATTGGTGGCTTCGTCTTCCTGATGTCAAAGCGTGACAAGCATGTTCCACCGGGTGAGGACTTCGGTGACGGCGCAGTTGTTTAACAGCGCAGTTGTTTAGTTGACCGACGAAAACTTCAATCGCGCAAGATCCGCAGCCCCGACAATTCCAGCCTTGTTGCCTAATTCAGCAACGCGAATTTGAGGGATGGGTCGGTGCTGCCTCCCAATAATTCGGTCGGCCAAACTTGCCTTCGCGCTGGGTAGGAAGAACTCACTTGCCTCGCTCGCGCCTCCACCAATTACGAAAATCTGCGGATCCAGGATCGCGCTGAGGCTGGCCAGTCCACGTCCGAGCCACACCCCAAGGCGCTCCAAAACTTCAATAGCCACCGGGTCTCCCAACTCCGCAGCGTGGGTGACATGTTCGCCTTGGACACCCTCAGGTGTTCCATCGCCCAAAGACAGTAGAGCCTGCGCTTCAAATAACCGCTCTGTGGCCATCGCTCTGGCATCGCGCACAAGCGCGTTGCCACTCGCGTACTGCTCCCAACACCCCTTGCGCCCGCACCCGCACAACAATCCGTCCGCGACTGCCCCCATGTGACCGATCTCGCCCGCTGCACC
>DKME01000088.1:283-702 GCA_002469525.1 Actinobacteria bacterium UBA7422 | reverse complement strand
CCCAAAACAATCCCACCGCCAATACCTGTGCCGATCGTCACGGTCACAACGTCTTGGAATCCCTTTCCACCGCCAAAACGTGCTTCACCCCACGCAGCAGCACTTCCATCATTTTCCACCAATACCGGGAGCCCCGTAACGTTTTCGAGTAACGCCGCAACAGGGACGTCGGCCCACTGCAAATTCGGGGCGTACAACACGGTCGTGCTTGCCGCGTCAACCGGACCGGCAACCCCAACACCGATTCCCGCAATACTTCCATCGACGTTGGCAATCGTTTCAGCGATCACCTCCCCGACTACCTCTAGGACTGCAGATGCGTCAGCGCGTGGGGTCTTCTTGCGAACCTTTGAAAGTATTTGGCCTTGATCGTTGACGATTCCAGCCAAAATTTTCGTGCCACCAATGTCAACTCCAAC
>DKME01000088.1:0-144 GCA_002469525.1 Actinobacteria bacterium UBA7422 | reverse complement strand
AAGATCCACGCCGGTGATCTCACTTGGCATGAGGTCTGTGATCGACTCGGGCGCACCCATCGAGGTGAGCCAACTTCCTAGATCATTGGCGCCGTGAGCACCTTCGTTTTCATCGGTCATGATCGTGGCCACTCCTTTTCATTC
>DKME01000144.1 GCA_002469525.1 Actinobacteria bacterium UBA7422 | reverse complement strand
TAAATCCACAAGAGTAGTAGTTGCTCTTACTAAATATTTAAGGATAGGGCAGACTAAGCCTTTGCTTAATTATTCTTTTCAGACAGGGGCAAGGAAACATGCACATCCGAGTTGAGCGCGACACGTTGGCGCAAGCCGTTACGTGGGCGGCCCGCACCCTTCCTTCACGTCCGTCAATGCCTGTTCTTTCAGGTGTCATGCTAATTGCTGACAATGACTCGTTGACCCTGTCAAGTTTTGACTACGAAATTTCAGCTCGAGTCCGAGTGATGGTCGACGTTATCGAAACTGGTCGAGTACTTGTTTCTGGTCGGTTACTCGCCGACATTACAAAATCCCTACCCGCTGCACCGGTTGTTCTCAAACTTGAAGGTAATCGGGTCTCAATTGAGTGTGGACGTAGTTCATTTACGCTCCCAACTCTCCCCGTTGAAGATTATCCATCGCTACCGGACATGCCGACAACAGCGGGAAATGTTGACGGCGACGTCTTTGCTGAAGCGGTAGCACAGGTTGCCATTGCCGCCGGAAAAGACGACACGATTCCTGTGCTCACAGGAATTCGTATGGAAATTGATGGCAACAGTGTCACTTTGGCTGCAACAGATCGTTATCGGTTGGCAGTTCGAACCTTTCCATGGTCACCAACTTCACATTCCATTGAATTGAATACGTTGGTGCCAGCCAGGATTTTGGCCGATGCAGCAAAAAGCATGGGAGCAACAAAGCTCGTTGAATTAGCCATTGCCCCGGATGGTGAAAAACTCATTGGTTTTGAAGCAGAAGGAATGCGTACAACAACACGACTCCTTGACGGTGAGTTCCCAAAGTACCGATCACTATTACCCAATGAAAGTTCAACAACAGCGGTCGTTGATACAGCTGAATTAGTCAACGCGGTCAAACGTGTTGCACTGGTAGCAGAGCGCAATACTCCGATTCGTATGAATTTTTCCAACGGTGAAATCAATATGCGCGCTGGCTCCGGTGACGACGCCCAAGCGACAGAAGTATTGGAAGCGCAACTTGATGGTGATTCGATTGAGATTGCATTTAATCCTGGATATTTACTTGACGGACTCCATGCCATTGATGCGCCAAAGGCGCGTTTTTCATTCACATTGGCAACCAAACCGGCCGTTATTACGGGTATGACAAACGAGCAAACAGACACCGAAACGGACTACCGTTACTTGCTCATGCCTGTTCGTTTGACGGGCTGAGACATGTGGGTGCAAGCCCTACAACTCGGTAACTTTCGTTCGTACAGGGAGACGCTCGTTGAGTTTCTCCCTGGAGTCAACATTTTGATTGGTTCAAATGGTCAAGGTAAAACAAATGTTGTAGAAGCTATCTACTACTTGGCAACTCTCAATTCGCACCGTGTTGCAAGTGAAAGTCCACTCGTTACCGCGGGAGAAACCTCAGCGGTGATCCGTGCCCGCGTTAATGAACACGATCGAGCTGTCGCAATTGATCTTGAAATAACACCTGGAAAAACTAATCGTGGAAAAATAAACCGTTCACCACTGCCCCGTGTGAGAGACATCCTTGGAATAGTTCGCGTCATTATGTTCGCACCCGAAGACCTCGCTTTGGTGAAGGGTGATCCAAGTGAACGTCGAAGTTTCCTCGACCAGACCTTGATTCAACGAGCACCGCGATACATGGGCCTTAAGTCAGACTATGAAAAAGTCTTACGTCAACGCAATGCACTCTTAAAGTCGACACAGCGAGAAAATATTGATAGCACCCTTGACGTGTGGAATGAGCAGCTGGCGAGGATTGGGGCAGAAATAGCCCACACCAGAATTCAATTCATAAGGGACTTGACCCCGTTTATACACAACAGGTACCACTCAATTAGTGGCGGTGAAAATGCAGTTAGTACATCAAAAATTTCCCTTGCCTATCAATCGAAGTATCTATTCGATCACAACATAGATTTATTGACTGAAGAGGAAATTAGAATTGCCATTCTTGAAGAACTAACCGTTCGAAGAAAAGAAGAACTCACCCGAGGAATTACTTTGGTGGGACCGCACAGAGACGAACTTTTTATTGGTCTAGGTGATTTACCACTTAAGGGTTACGCATCGCACGGTGAGAGTTGGTCGGCTGCCTTGGCTCTACGAGTTGCGAGTGCTGACGTGCTCCGAGCTGATGGAATCGAACCGATTTTGATTCTCGATGACGTATTCGCTGAACTAGACGTAATGCGACGGGCAACGATCTTGGAACTCACAGAAAATGCCCCGCAGGTATTTATCACCGCGGCCGTCGAATCAGATATTCCCGAGGAATTAGGTGGGGCACGTTTCTTCGTTTCCCTTGGTTCGGTCGTGCCAATCATGGAAGATCAACCCCATGAGTGAAGGAATCACCCCGCAAGAGCAAGCACAGGCGGCTGAGCGAGCACTGAGAAGAACCACTCGAGGCCCAGCTGCGAAGAAAAACCGCACAAGTAAGAGAAGTGGCCGTGACCCGGAACTTCTCGGGAGCGCCGTTGAAAGACTCGTGATTGAGAGCGGCTGGGAGAAGGAAAGTTCCATGGCCAAACTAATCAACTCGTGGCCCCAGATCGTAGGCCCGGAGATCGCAGACCACTGCGTCCCAGCCGGATTTGACGAAGGAACACTACGACTGACCGCGGAATCCACAGCGTGGGCAACCCAGCTACGCATGCTCAACAGCCAGATTATGGCAAAAATCGCGACCGAAGTTGGAGACGGAGTGGTCACCACAATATCTATCTATGGCCCTCAAGGACCGTCTTGGAAAAAGGGGGCCTGGCATGTGGCCGGGCGCGGCCCGCGCGACACATACGGTTAGCGTTAATTTTCGAAAGATCTTGGTGTCGAAGCCGTTCCTGAGATAGCCGTATTAAGCCCCTAGCACGAAATCCGGCGGATTTTCCATACACATTGGTACGTCTACTAGCAAGTGGGGGGTCACAGGGCGCATATATACGCCAAAATCCCTTTTTGGGCTAGGTGATGTCAGTAATTCAGGGTAGAGTGGGGTTTGTTCGTTTTAATCAATTGAAGGGGCCCACATGTCTTACGACGCCAGTGCGATCCAGGTACTTGAGGGTCTCGATGCGGTACGCAAGCGCCCCGGCATGTACATCGGGTCAACAGGTGAGCGTGGGCTTCACCACTTGGTCTACGAAGTTGTGGACAACGCGGTAGACGAAGCACTGGCCGGGTACGCCACTGAGATTTCGGTCACGATCATGCCCGACGGCGCCATTCGCGTGGTCGACGACGGCCGAGGAATTCCTGTTGACGAGCACCCAATTGAAAAAAAACCAGCAGTTGAGGTCGTATTGACCGTTTTGCACGCTGGTGGAAAGTTTGGTGGCAGCGGCTACTCCGTTTCCGGTGGTCTACACGGGGTGGGTGTCTCGGTAGTGAATGCTCTATCCACCGACCTCGCGGTTGAAATCCACCGCGAGGGCAACGTGTACCGCCAGCATTACAAGTACGGCGCGCCAGCCGCACCTTTAGAAAAAGGCGAGGCGACTAATCGAACCGGAACCACCCTGACTTTTTGGGCCGACGGTGAAATCTTTGAAACCACCACTTACGACTTCACAACTCTTTCCCGCCGCTTCCAAGAGATGGCGTTCCTCAACCGTGGACTAAAATTAAGTCTGACAGACGAGCGCACGCGCACCGCGGTGGTAGTTAGCCCCGAAAACCCCGTTGAAGACTCAACTGAAGTAGTTGAAGAAGTACGTCACGTTTCCTATATGTATGAAGGTGGCATCACAGACTTTGTTCGCCACATCAATGCCAGTAAAGGAATCGCAAACCCGACCATTATCGACCTCACCGCTGAGAACGACGATAAAACCCTCAGCGCTGAGATTTCCATGCAGTGGAATCATTCCTATGCAGAGTCGGTGTACACGTTTGCCAACACGATCAATACCACTGAGGGTGGAACACACGAAGAAGGTTTTCGTACCGCACTTACATCGTTAGTAAATAAATTTTCACGTGAGTGGAATATTCTTAAAGAGAAAGACACGAACCTTTCAGGCGAGGACATTCGCGAGGGACTCACTGCAATTGTCAGTGTGAAACTGGTTGAACCACAGTTCGAAGGGCAAACAAAAACTAAACTTGGAAATACTGAGATGAAAGCGTTCGTTCAGAAAGTTGTCAACGATCAACTCGGTGCCTGGTTTGAACAAAATCCGGCTGAAGGTAAAGAGATCGCACGTAAATCTGTCAATGCGGCAACTGCCCGGATTGCAGCTCGTAAAGCGCGTGATCTAGCCCGAAACCGAAAAGGTCTACTCGGCGGTGCTGGCATGCCGGGCAAGTTGATTGACTGTTCGAGTCGGGAACCAGAAGAGTGTGAAGTCTTTATCGTGGAAGGTGACAGCGCTGGTGGATCAGCGCGTCAAGGCCGCGATCCCCGCACCCAGGCGATTCTGCCAATCCGTGGCAAGATCATTAACGTTGAAAAAGCAAGAATCGACAAGGTTCTTCAAAACACCGAAGTACAAGCATTAATATCGGCTTTCGGTACCGGTATCCAAGACGAATTTGATCTGAACCGTTTGCGCTATCACAAAGTTGTCCTTATGGCAGACGCTGATGTTGACGGTCAACATATTCGAACATTGCTACTTACTTTTCTGTTCCGCTTTATGCGACCACTTGTTGAACAAGGACACGTATTCCTGGCACAACCTCCACTTTTCAAAATTAAGTGGTCACGTGAAACAGCGGAATTTGCGTATACCGATCGTGAAAAGGATGCAATCATGGAGGCCGGTCTTGCTGCGGGTCGCCGACTACCAAAAGAGGAATCTATCCAGCGTTACAAAGGTCTAGGCGAAATGAACGCCGACGAACTATGGGACACCACCATGAACCCGGCCGACCGAGTCTTGCTACAGGTAACACTCGACGACGCAGCGCAAGCGGACGAAATGTTCAGTGTGCTTATGGGGGAAGACGTTGAGTCCCGCCGGAACTTTATTCAACAAAACGCCCGTGACGTTCGCTTCTTGGACATTTGAGGGTTAATAGTCAACGAGTATTCCGCGAATCAGACACTAATTTACGGAGAGTGAAATGTCAGACGACATTGAAGTAGTAGAAGAAGTCAGTAGTCACGGCCGGATTGAACCGGTCGACCTGCAAACTGAAATGCAACGCTCTTATCTCGACTACTCCATGTCGGTGATTGTTTCTCGTGCACTGCCCGACGTGCGCGATGGACTCAAGCCAGTTCACCGTCGAGTCCTATATGCAATGTACGACGGCGGCTACCGCCCAGATCGCAACTTCTCTAAGAGCGCTCGCGTGGTCGGCGACGTTATGGGTAACTTCCACCCCCACGGTGACAGTGCGATCTACGACGCCCTCGTTCGTTTGGCCCAACCGTGGTCACTGCGCTACCCACTGGTGCAAGGACAAGGAAACTTTGGCTCACCAGGTAACGATCCCCCCGCGGCGCAACGCTATACAGAGTGCCGCATGGCGCCCCTGGCAATGGAAATGGTTCGGGACATCGATGAAGACACCGTCAACTTTCAAGCCAACTACGACGGTCGGACCCTCGAACCATCTGTACTCCCTAGTCGATTCCCTAACCTCCTGGTCAACGGCAGTTCAGGTATTGCTGTCGGCATGGCAACGAACATCCCCCCACACAATCTGCGTGAAATTGCAGCGGGTGCACAGTGGTTGCTGTCTAATCCGCAGTCGACCGTTGAGGAACGTCAAAGTGCACTCATGGAATTGGTTAAAGGGCCCGATTTTCCAACAGGGGCACTGATTGTTGGTCGTAAGGGAATCGAAGATGCCCAACGGACCGGCCGTGGGTCTATCACCATGCGGGCGATTGTTACCGTCGACGAAGACAAACGTGGGCGTCAAATTTTGGTTGTCACCGCTCTGCCCTATCAGGTTAACCCGGACAATCTCCTACTCCGCATTGCTGAACTCGTTGGCGACGGAAAACTCACCGGAATCTCTGACGTACGCGACGATTCTTCTTCACGAACCGGCATGCGTTTGATCATCGAACTAAAGCGCGATGCTGTCGCTCAAGTAGTGCTGAATCAGCTGTACAAGCACACCCAACTCCAAGACAACTTTGGCGCCAACATGCTGGCATTGGTTGATTCGGTACCTCGCACACTGACTTTGGAAGCGTTCCTGAGTTACTGGGTTTTGCACCAGATTGAAGTAATTCAACGCCGTACTGGCTTCCGTTTACGTAAAGCACAAGAACGTGCACACATTCTTAGCGGTTACCTCAAAGCCCTTGACGCATTGGATGCAGTAATTGCTTTAATTCGTGCCAGCGCAACAGTCGACGACGCACGAACAGGCTTGATCGATCTACTTGAAATCGACGAGATCCAAGCAACGGCAATTCTCGACATGCAGCTACGCCGTCTTGCCGCACTTGAACGTCAAAAGATAATCGACGAATTTGAAGAACTCATGGAAAAAATAGCTGATTACAACGATATTTTGGCATCGGATCAGCGCCAGCGAACAATTGTCAGCGACGAACTCACCGAAATCTCAGACAAGTACGGTGACGAGCGACGGACCGAAATTGTCGCGTGGGACGGTGACGTAACAGATGAAGACCTCATTGCAGTCGAAGACGTAGTCGTCACAATCACATCAGGTGGGTATGCAAAGCGAACTCTGAGCGAGCTGTATAGGTCTCAACGCCGTGGTGGCCGTGGTGTTAAAGGTGCAAGCCTACGACAGGACGACGTCGTGGAGCACATGTTCGTTAGTACGACCCACCATTGGATTCTCTTCTTCACAAATCTGGGTCGGGTCTATCGGGCAAAGGCGTACCAACTCCCTGAAACCGGACGCGATGCCCGTGGGCAGCACGTTGCTAATCTTTTGGCATTTCAACCTGATGAGACAATTGCTCAAGTCCTAGCAATCTCGGACTACGCGGCCAGTGACTACCTCGTGCTGTCAACACAAGCCGGCATGGTGAAGAAGACTCGGCTAAGTGAGTACGACACCAATCGTCAAGGTGGAATCATCGCAATCAACCTGCACGAGGGCGATGAAGTTATCGGTGCGCGACTCGTCTCTGAGACCGACGATCTGTTGCTGGTTTCAAAGAAAGGGCTTTCTGCTCGATTTACAGCCAATGACGACACTTTGCGACCTATGGGTCGGGCAACCGGCGGGGTAATTGGAATGCGGTTCCGTGGTGACGACTCGCTGTTGTCCATGGACGTTGTTACACCTGGAACTTTCGTTGTGACAATCACCGACGGTGGATTCGCCAAGCGAACGTCGGTTGACGAGTGGGCTGCAAAGGGTCGCGGGATCAAAGGCGTACGTGCCATGAAACTGCCCGAAGAACGAGGTGAACTTGTCGGTGCAATGGTGTGCGCGCAGTCGGATCAGATATTTGCTATCGCATCGAACGGCGTGGTAATTCGCACCAAGGTCGACGAAATTCGTGCCTCGGGTCGAGACACCATGGGTGTGCGCATGATGCGCCTAGGTGAAGACGTCAGTGTCGTTGCGGTTGCTAAGGGAGATGAAGTAGACGACGAAGAAGAAGAACTAGTTGTCGGTGAAGAACTAGTAGAGGGTCAAGAAGTCGAAGGTCAGGTAAGCGAGTGAGTGGGGGACCGCGGCGGGCACGCCTTTACGTTTCCAGGTTAGACCCCTGGTCGGTGACCAAAGCGGCCTTCATTCTTTCACTCGCAATCGGTATTGTGCTCGTTGTCGCAGTTTCAGCAGTGTGGTTTATCTTGGACCGCACGGGTGTTATCGAGTCACTGTCAGGCACTGTCACTGACGTTGTAGGTAGTACAAGTGGCCTCGACCTCATTACTTCACTGGGCTTCGAGCAGGTAATCGGGGCAACCCTGATTCTGGCTTCCGTTGAGATCGTGTTGATCTCAACACTTGCTGGACTTTTCACAATTCTTTACAACCTCACGGTGGGGATCACTGGTGGAGTTGAAGTTGTGCTCTCAGAGGACGCCTAAAAACTATTTATTTGCAAGGGAAACAAGGTATTCACCGTAACCACTTTTAAGTAATGGTTGTGCGAGCTCACGCAATTGTTCGGAAGTGATCCACCCATTACGCCACGCTATTTCTTCAACGCAACCTACTTTTGTTCCCGTTCGGTCTTCCATCACACGAACAAACTCACCGGCATCTTGCAACGAACGAAATGTGCCCGTGTCCAGCCACGCTGTCCCCCTTTCCAAAACTGCGACCTTGAGTAACCCGGCTTGCAGGTAGTGGTCGTTCACCGCGGTGATTTCCAACTCCCCACGGGATGAAGGTCGAATTGACTTGGCAACTTCAACAACCGTGTTGTCGTAGAAATACAAACCGGGAACAGCATAGGAACTTTTTGGATTCACCGGTTTTTCTTCAATTGAGGTTGCTACCCCTGCCTCGTCGAATGCCACAACACCATATTCGGTGGGGTCGGCGACTTCATAGGCGAAGACGTGGGCGCCAACAACGGAAGTTAAATCAGCGAGCTTACGACCAAGTGAAGGTCCATAAAAAAGATTGTCACCCAAAATAAGTGCGGCCGAGTCACCCGCCAGAAATTCTTCACCGATGAGAAAAGCCTGGGCGAGTCCCTCTGGTTTAGGTTGGGTTGCGAAGGTGATCGACATTCCCCATGCGGAGCCATCGCCCAGTAACCGCGAAAAGGACTCCGAGTCTTCTGGGGTTGTGATCACGAGAACTTCACGGATCCCTGCGGCCATCAATGTGGCCAATGGGTAGTGCAGCATCGGCTTGTCGTAGACCGGGAGGAGCTGCTTACTCACGCCCTTTGTGATCGGCCATAAGCGACTTCCGGTTCCCCCAGCAAGAATTATTCCCTTCACCCCTTAAGGCTATCGGGGGAACCACCGCGGCCGCGCTTTGCCGGGTCATCGACTCAGCGGCACTGGGCTGCCCCTAAATATTTGGCGGAGGGCAGTCAGGTAGTCTCGCCCTGCTATTTCGGGCCCATAGCTCAGCTTGGTTAGAGCGCTTCCCTGATAAGGAAGAGGTCGATGGTTCAAGTCCATCTGGGCCCAC
>DKME01000175.1:23924-25041 GCA_002469525.1 Actinobacteria bacterium UBA7422 | reverse complement strand
GATACGGTCACATTCAACGGCGTGACCTACCGAGCTGTTCAATCTCACAAGGGAGTCGGTGACCCCAATTGGATCACTGCACTTTCACTCTGGGCCCCGGTAAACTCGCCCGCGCCGGTGGAACCTGCACCAACTCCTGTTCCGAACCCAGCACCTGCACCCGCGGGAACATGGAGTTCAACGGGGAGTTACACGGTCGGTGACCGGGTGACAAGCGGTGGAGTGGACTACCAAGCAGTGCAGAGCCACACAGGAGTTGGAGACCCCAACTGGATTTACGCACCCTCATTGTGGAAGAAAATCTAACGCACGATAAATATGTGAATGGCCCCGCGAAAGCGGGGCCATTCACATGCTCACTCTGTGGAGCCCGCGGGAAATCGGATCAGAGCCTGATCCAGTGGTTTGCGCACAAGATCAGGGACAGAACAGAATTCATCTGGATAGCCAATGGGAAAAAGAATGTAGGGGCGTTCAGTTGATGGACGCTCGAATATTTCAGTCAGGAACGCCATGGGGTTCGGTGTGTGGGTCAAAGTAGCTAGGCCCATTGTGTGCAGTGCAGTAATGAATAGGCCGCAAGCAATTCCGACGGACTCATTGACGTAATAGTTTTTCTGCACGGAACCGTCAGGCAGATTGCTCGATTTTTGGGCGAACGCCACGACGATCCAGGGCACAGTGTCAAGAAATGATTTATCGGAATTCGTACCCAGGGGAGCAATTGCTTTTCTCCACGCTGGTGGGAGTCTTCCGCCTTCGTAATTTTCGCGCTCTTCTTCTTCGGCTGCCAAGCGAATTCGGTGTTTGATGGTCGGATCGTTGGTTGCAATAAATGTCCAAGGCTGTTGATGGGCGCCCGAGGGCGCAGTGTTAGCTGCCTTCACTGCCAATTCGATTGCTTCAATCGGCACCTGCTCCTCGCTGAACATGCGCACGCTTCGCCGGGCGTCAACTAACTCAAAGAATTGTTGACCTCGGGCCAAGCCAACCGCAATAGGAATGTGAGCGGGGCGATAGTCCATGGAGCCATCCTTGCTTCGCTAGGGGTTTGAATATTTCTTCCTTGTCGAAAGCTTCCCAAAATATGTCTGCTTTTCACTGCTGATCAAACGAA
>DKME01000175.1:20203-23839 GCA_002469525.1 Actinobacteria bacterium UBA7422 | reverse complement strand
TTGGAGCTGAATGTGCCGATGGATTTCCAGTTTCCGTTGATGCGCAGCTGCGCGGCAAATGGAGTTGAGTTGAGTGAGACTTTGACAACAGGCACGCGCCACCTATTTGCCTTGGTGTATTGGATTGGGGCTTTACGTAGTTTTTGCGGTAGTTGTTTCTTGACCAGGACACGTTGGGTATTTCCCACATTTGGACCGACTGAAATTGTGATTCCTGAACCCAATGTCGTGACCGAAGGAAGGGCTATTGGACTCAACGGTGCCGGGTCAATATTTGCTGGTTCCAAAACAACGGGGTCGCCAACTTGTGCAGGGGTAGTGACGCTCGGTTGGGAAGCGCCGCCATTGTCTGAGGGAGTGAGTTGAGCAACTAGCAGACTCGCAAGCACAGCAAAATTTGGAACACCCATACCGGTGGCCATGTCAAAACCAGTAAGAGCTGAGTAGTTGCCCAAGGATTGAATGTCATTATTGCCGTTTGTCACGTCAGTAAACGCACTCGACATTGAATTGGAGTACACGAGCGAGTGGATATCCATTGAATTGCCGCTATTGGTTATTCGCGCCAAGCCTCGAGCAGAAAGAACCGCATTGACATTGGCGATCCCAATCGCGGTAAGGGGTGTCGCAGCACTAGTCCCGACAACGGGGTACCAAGGAAACGTACTCGCACTGCATGGCGCTACACATGATTGAGATAGTTGACCTGAGTCAACATAAGCCGGAGCTAGATCAACCCCGGTAAGTGCGAATGACACGGTATTTGTGGTTACCGCGCTCACGGTGCTATTGACGACGTTCAGAGCACTAAAAGGTGCTGGAAGCAAAGTGGTGCTGACCAGTTCACCAACTGAAACTCCGTGTGATTCTTCGAAGTAGAGCTTTGCCACATTTGATTGGAGCTCAGCTCCATTGATCGCTATCCCAGGGTTGGCCAATGCGTAGGTTGGCCAACCGGCAAGCGCTGCAAGATCAGGCATCATCCGCATGGCAGGAGCAGACGGGTAGTTTGCACTTGTAGCGGCCCGTTGATACTCAGGCATGGTGTATCGGGAACTCACTCCGCCACCGGTTCCCTCGCCACCGGTAGTTGGGAAATTGGGTAAGTTCGCGCAGTTGGAGTTGGGGGAACTGTCACGCCAAACATAGTTGTCAACAACTGCGCCTGCGGTGTACGAAATATTCAGCCCGTTGCTCAGCGAATCAGATTGCGAATCCCACTGGGTTCCACCCACCGCTAAGACATTGGGATTCGTTGCAGGATATGAAGGAACGAGTCCACCGAAATTCACACTCGCGATCGACGTCACTACGGTCGAGGCCTGATCGGGGTAGATCATTGCCACGGTGAATGTAGTGAGACTCGGTGTGGAAAGAATTCGATACATACCGTCATATTTGGGGGAAAGTGCACCCAGATACACATTTTGGCCGACGATAAAACCATGGTTGGTTGAACTCGTCAAAGTAGCAATTTGTGAGGTGACTTCAAAGCCCGTTAGTGCAATTGTCGTTGCGTCACCGAAATTTGTTCCGGAAGCACTGATGCAACCGCCTGACCCTTCGTCACCGGCTGAGACCACCACAACAACACCGTTTGCAGCGAGTTGGTCGATCACCCAGTCCGCGTCGTTTTCGTCGGTGCCACCGGGTCCAGCCTCGGATTGTCCGTAGCTCACGCTGGCAATGCAACCGCCAGTGGGAAATCCAGATCCTGTTGAGAG
This sequence comes from Actinobacteria bacterium UBA7422, assembly GCA_002469525.1. Taxonomy (GTDB): domain Bacteria; phylum Actinomycetota; class Actinomycetes; order S36-B12; family S36-B12; genus UBA4592. The sequence continues at coordinate 22,115 of DKME01000175.1, read as the reverse complement.
GGTCCGTAGACCGGTCCATGGATCTCCGGCAAATTCAAGCCCACAAGCTTCAGCAATATTTACAAAGAGCCCGTACCAGCCTGATCCGGTGGGCGAGTTGACAAGTGTGATGCTCGCGTTAGCCGGAAGCGCTGCAGCTGCCACAGCAACATCGAGGGTGGCTTCAAGTCCTGCATTAATCGCGCCGGCTGTACCTGAGTTCACATGAGTTGCCATGACAATTGGGTCAAGGCCGCATTGGGCAAGCAAAAGATTAACCGCGTCCACGTTCGCCGTTTGATCGAACTCCCCAATCACAATTTTTTGTACCAATGGGGTGCCGGCGGGAGTAAGTGGCAAGCCCACACTTGAATTCCATTGTTGGGGTGCAAGTCCGAGATTTGTTGAGCCGCCAACGACTGGAGTGCAATCCAGGGAGGGATAGTTGGGTGCAATGAAAGTAGAGCCTGCGACTGCGCTATTGACGCCACTTGAGAGCAATGCAGCGGTGAGAATAGCGATACTTCCTACACGCGAGAAACCAGTTAATCCTGACACTATTTCAGCCTACCGTGAATGACTAGGCTGCCGCCGTGGGTGAAATCTCTGGCGACCGATTCTTTGAACTTGAGGTGGAATCACGTGAACAACTGCTTAAGTGGTTGGATCGCAATCATTCCCGCAAAGAAGGAATTTGGCTCATCACATTCAAGAAAGTTGAACGCGCAAAATACATTTCCACCGATGAAGTGCTTGATTCACTTGTGGCGTACGGGTGGACCGACGGCATTAGACGCAAATTCGATGATACTCGGACTCGACAGTTCGTGAGTCCACGCCGAACTCAACCTTGGGCTCAGAGTTACAAAGACCGGGCAGAACGTTTGATAAGCGAAGGTTTAATGGCCACCCCAGGACAAGCGTCAATTGATTTGGCTAAGGCAAGTGGGATGTGGGAAGACATGCAGAGTGTAGATCAGTTATTGATTCCCCATGACCTGGAAATTGCGCTGGCGCAAAGCATGAACGCTAGACAGAATTTTGATTCATTCCCGCCATCAACTCGCAGAAATATTCTCCGGTGGATTCATAGTGCAAAAACGAATGAAACCAGAGAAAAAAGAGTTTTGACCGTAGCCACTGATTCGCAGAGAGGAATTCGAACACGGTCCAACGGCTGAGCAGTTGTCAAGCGGTCACTGGGTAACTAGTTTCCGATTGCAAACCCTGCTTCCAGATCTCGTTTGTCGTAAGTGCGAAATGCTATGTGGGTTTCCGTCGAGGTGACGCCGTCTATCTTTCCCAATTGATCTGCGACAACGGAGGCAACTTGATCGTGATCCGCGACCTCAATAATTGCGACTAAGTCAATTTTTCCAGTAACCGAGTAGACGCTGCGCACGCCATCAATTTGGGCGATTAGGTTCCCTGCACTTGAGATGTGGGCGGGATTTGTATTGATGAAACAGATCGCTGTGATCATGTTACGTTCCTTTTTAGTAGGTCGCGGATTTCGGTGAGAAGTTCAATATCAGTCGCGGGTGCGGGTTCGGGTGATTGTTCTGGCTGGGTTGCTTTGCGCCAGCGGTTGAAAGGCGCAACAAAGACAAAGTAGAGAATCGCTATGGTCAGCACAAATGTGATTATGGCGTTGATGATTGCGGTGATGTCGAAGATTTGTCCGTTAATGGTGATCACTCCCGCGTCAATCCCTCCACCGGAAAGTAAACCGATTGTCGGGGTGATCACCGCCTGCGTGACACCGCTGATAAGAGCGGTAAAGGCTGCACCGGCAACGAAACCGACAGCAACATCAATCACATTACCTTTTGTAATAAATTCTTTGAAGCCTGAAAGCATGTACGGAGTTTAATGCGTGTCCTACTAGATTGAGGAAGTGAGCGAATTTGTTCTAGTGCACGGGGCAATGCAC
>DKME01000175.1:16331-20165 GCA_002469525.1 Actinobacteria bacterium UBA7422 | reverse complement strand
CGATCGCAAGCGGTCACGACTTTATGCTCTCCGATCCGCAGGGCACCGCAGAAATACTTAATTGGATTTCTCGGCAGAATCAGCCTGCTGAGCAGCCCGTTTCATTACAGTCGCCCCGCTCACCAACGCCTTACGCCAGGGGAGGACGCCATCAATTTCAATCTCGATACTAAAGCTTAAAAGCGTTCTAATCAGCACAATTATTCCCAGAACCAGCACGTTGTCCAAGTTAGGTTCGACGGCGACTGTGCGGATTAAGTCTCCTGCGACAAGGATCTCAAGTCCGAGAAGCAGCGCTCCACCAAATGTCTGGCGCATTGCCTTGTATGCAACATCGCCCTTTTTGGTTCGAATGTAAGTCCGAACGGAGAAGTACGTTGACCAAATCAGGCCAATTGATATGACGAGTGTGGCAACAATTTCAATTCCATGTGCAACGCCGAGCATTACTTCCGTGTAGGTGGTTTCAGACATGAAGCAGGTATATCACTCCGCTGCGACTTCGGCAATGAGAGCGGTCAGCACTTCCTTGGTGATCGGTCCAATTATTCGCACTGCAATGAGTCCGTCCTTGTCCACGACCAGGGTGCTGGGGAGACCATTGGGTGGGATACCTGGAACGAGTGAGAGCAGCCGGCCTTCGGGGTCGGCGATGCTGGGGTAGGTAATTGCTTGAGCGAAGTTGCGCGCTGACTCAAGGTCGTCGTTGACGTTGAGTCCGAGGAATTGGACTCCAAGTTTTTTAGTGGCCTCCTGGGTGGCAACGAGTTCGGGTGTTTCTTCGATACAGGGTGTGCACCAACTAGCCCAGGCATTAACAACGGTGACTTTGCCCAGGTAGTCGGAGAATGCGATGGGTTCTAGGTCGAGATCTAGACCAGCAATTGGCGGGATCGGTTGGCGGTCTGGAGCGGCGATGAAGGTCAAGCCGATATCTGTTGCCTGCTGCGCGGAGGAGTCACCCAAGTCGCTTTCGTTGATTATGATTGCTGTGTCGCTACTAGAGGAAAGAAAGTTCCCGCAGCCGGTAAGCGTCAACGCAATAAACATGAGAAAGACGACCTTCTTCATGCTTGCGGTGCTTCTAACGCTTCTAACGCTTCTTGGCGTTCGAGTTTGTCGGTTTCTTTTTCTTGGTCTCGCCACCATTCAATCGCTGCGAGCATCATCCAGATTCCGTCAAGCACCATGCCAAGCGCCCACATCAGGGCACCGGCAAATTTCTGGTCGGTGAGGGGATCAAGCCCGGTTGTCAGGCTCGCTTCGACATAGGTGGGATAAAGCGGAATCGGTGCGAAGTGAACCACCATGCCGAGGACTGTTTCGGGGATCATCATTAAGCCAAGTGAAACCAGTCTCACACTAGGCGCGGGTCTCCTTGCGATTAAGTCGTTGCCAATGAGTGGGTAGTAGAACAGCAGTGCAGCGGCTAAGAAAATTGGGCGTTCGATGAAGAGCATCGCGTCGTGGTCGTTAAGAATCCACTCCATGACAAAGATTGCGTGGGTGCCTAGAAGAACAAATGCGAAGAAGGACCAGCCGAAATAGGGGTTGGTGACAAATCTGATCGGTCGGCTGCGCAAGACTCTGACCAAGTTGCGTCGACCTTGCGGTCCGAGATTGACAAATGTCAAAGTGATCGGATTTGAAAGAATAATGAGAGGACCGGCAACCATCATGATGGCGATGTGTTGCATCATGTGCGGCCAAAAGGCATCGTGTGACCAAGAAGTAAATGGACCGATATAGGTCGCGATCATGATAGTCATCGCAGCAAGAAATGAAATGGTCTTAAAGATCGACCATGATTGACCGGTGATGTATCGGCTGCGTGCGGCGGCCCACAGGTAAAGAATCGCGAGACCCACCAAATTGACCAGGGCGAAATAGTCGGGCTCCCAGAACGCTAAGCCATTGGGAACTATTTGCATGGGTTCAGGTTAGTTGAACAAATTATGTCCAAGGTTCCCGGATATGTCATGGAACATTTTTCTACTTCTTCCTTGATTCTCGATCCAGATACGTTAGTGTTTGATCCGTAAAAGCGTGGTGTGGGCCGCGGCTCAGCGCCGATAAGCGGGCAATGTGAAGGGTTTTTTGTGAAAAAGTTTCTCGTCACGTTTCTGACCGTGATGGTAGGCGTGGCGATCGTGGCCGGGGTTGGAGCCTTCAACGCTGTTCGACAGGAAGAACCACCCGTATTGGTTGCCAATGTCGTGGGTACGAAAAAAGCTCCCTCAGGCGAGGAAATGCCGCACGCGGAACTGTATTTAGACGTGTATCCCAACAGCTCCTCTCAGGTGCCCCCGCCCAATACACCATCTCCTATTAATCGCGTGCTGTTAGACGGTCAACCGTTTTACCACCCGTCCACAAGTTTGCAGGTTCCCGCACACTCATTGGTCACAATTCATTTCCGTCAGTACGACAGTGGCGGGGAGATTTACAACCCGTACTTTGCGGACGTTCACGGAACCGTCGACGGAACCATGAAGTGGAATGGCGATGTTGTCACAGGGGTCAAGCCCGACGAAGTTGGACATACATTTACCGTCCATCAATACCCAGAATCGAATCAGCCATATTTCTTCATGTCTATTCCGCTTCCCATGAATAAAGCCAATGCAAAAACTGACAAAATGGGGTACCCGGTGGATCCACAAACCATCAGCGTGACGTTCATGACCGGTGAGGCTGGGGAGTACGTCTGGAACTGCGAGTTCCCGTGTGGGGACATGTACCAAGAATTTGGTGGGCCAATGCAAACCCGAGGCTGGATGGCCGGCACCTTTGACGTGGTCGAAGTATGAGCGGCACGAATGCTTCAACACTGACACCTGAAGAACCTGAAGCGCCCACGAACCGTCCACCGTCCATGCGGCGGATAAAGCTGTGGTTACAACGCCCGTACGCTCGTAAAGTTTTGATCCTGACCGTCTTGATTGGTTTCCTGCTTCTGCCCCTGTGTTGGTTATTGCTTGCAGCAATGAACCAAACTGGCGCACCCGCGTCAGACATTATGAAAGACATCGAACAAACAATCTTTGTTTTCACGTTGGTCTCGATTCCAATCACCGCATTTGTTTTTGCGGTATTGCTCTACAGCCTGCTTGGTTGGCGCCGAGTGACCGGTGACGAGCCACCCATGCAGGACAGCCCGGCGATTCGCACCAACACAATTGGTGTGATTCTGTGGACCGGTGTCTCCAGCCTGCTGGCTTTTTTCTTGGTGGTGTGGGGGCTAATCGAGTTGGCTCAAATAACCGCGAACTCATATGGATCAATTTCGGCTGACGAACAGCCGGGTCAACCTAAGTCTGAGATTATTAACGTGACCGGACAGCAATGGGTGTGGACATTTGAATACCCGCAGCATGACGGCCTCACCTCTGACGTTCTCTACATGCCACTTGATCGTCCGGTGTATTTCAATGTGACGTCAAAGGACGTGATTCACAGTTTCTGGGCGGTTGAGCTTGGTATCAAGATTGATGCAAACCCCGGCGCCATCACCCAAACAGGGGTGACCGCGAACAAGGTTGGCACTTTTAACGTGCGATGCGCCGAACTGTGTGGAATGCACCACGCTTACATGCAAACTGAAATTAGAGTCTTGGAACAGGACGGCTTCGATTCATGGGTCCGTGAAAGCGGAGGGAAGAAGACGTCATGAGTGTTGACACAGCGACCGAAACAAAACGTGTATTCGGCGTCGAGGTTCCTCAGCCCAGGCAGTTCGGAGCGTCGGGCGGAATCATGCGCCGGCTTAACTTCGGCACGGGACTAATTGGCGGTATCGGTCTTGCGGCGATCGCCGGGTGGGTGACAGCAATT
>DKME01000175.1:11197-16297 GCA_002469525.1 Actinobacteria bacterium UBA7422 | reverse complement strand
GGTTGGGCTATCGGGTTCATGTTGGGCATCGGCGCATTTGTTGGCCCGCTCCGGTGGGTGGTGGGTCGCGATATTACCCACGACGACGCGGAATACATGGCTGGCAAAGACCTAGGGCGCGCTCGCTACTGGAAGTACACAACAGACCACAAGGTCGTAGGGATTCAGTACTTAATTGCAACCATGCTTCTTCTCGGCTTCGCTGGTTTGCTCGCGATGCTGATCCGCACTGAACTCGGCATGACCTGGGCAGAACTGTTTTCTCCATCTTTCTATAACAGCATGATCGGTACCCACGGGATAGCAATGATTATTGCGATGATCGTGGCGGTCACTGGGCCCCTTGGAAACTTCATTGTTCCCATGATGATTGGTGCAAGAGACATGGCATACCCGCGGCTTAACGCATTGTCGCTGTGGCTGCTTGTTGCCGCTATCCCCATGTTGATCAGTTCCATGTTCATGGGTGGGATCCAAGACGGCTGGTCGGTGTACCAACCACTGGCTTCCCAGGCGCCGATTGGAATGCTCGGATACCAACTCACAATCATTACATTTGCGATTTCAACGGCAATTGCCAGCGTTAACTTAATGACCACCATCTTGACTATGCGGGCAAAAGGTATGACTTGGTCGCGTACTCCAATCTTCGTCTATGGAATTTTCGCAGCGTCTCTCATGGGGCTTTACGCATTCCCTTTCTTCCAGTACTCACAGATATTGGGATTGTCTGATCGTGTTTTCAACACTTCATTCTTCAACCCACTCAATGGTGGAAGCGTGTGGCTCTACGAAAACCTTTTCTGGCTTCTTGGCCACCCCGAGGTCTACGTAATCATTATTCCCTCAGCGGCGGTTGCGCTTGAACTCATGCCGGTGTTCCTTCGTAAACCATTGTTCTCATTTAACTTTGCGGTAGCTGGAATCGTCGGGGTCGTGGCGCTCAGCGGACTCGTTTGGGCTCACCACATGTACATGACCGGTTGGGCCCCTGCTGCCAATTACCCGTTCATGCTTTCGACCGAGATGATCTCAATTCCGGTTGGATTCCTAGTGTTGGTGGCGATCGGGACTTTTTGGCGGGGCACTGCTTGGACGCGACTACCCCTCATGGCGATTTATGCAGTGATCTTTAACAAAATGATCGGCGGGGTCACCGGAATCTACCTCTCAGATGTCCCTGTAGATCAGTACTTCCACGGCAGTATGTTCGTAGTGGCTCACTTCCACTACATGTTGATGGGTGCAGGTCTATTTGGTGCCATGGCGGGAATAGCTTTCTTCTTCCCGAAAATGACCGGACGGATCCTCGACGAACGAGTGGGCTCAATTGGCTTGTGGACTGCATTTATCGGATTCCAAATCACGTTCATGTCTATGTTCGTGGCTGGGCTTCAGGGGCAGCCAAGACGAGTACTCCAATTCGACTCCCAGTTCAATATTTCAAACTGGATTTCCACGATCGGCGCCTACGTAATTGGGATTGGAATGTTGATCTTCTTGGCTGCAATTATCACTTCCTGGCGCTCAGGGGCAATTGCTGGCAGTAACCCGTGGGGATCCAAGTCGCTCGAGTGGCAAACAGAAACACCCGTGCCCCTTGAGAACTTCCCGGTACTTCCAGTTGTGACAGAGCGTCCATACGACTACGGGGTTCCTGATCCTTATGAAGCGGAACTCGATGCCCGAGACCAAGACCTAACGGAGAAAGCGGGTATCAAGTGAGTACCTCAACTCTTCCGGTCTCCCCGACTACGGGTGAGCCAATCACGACAATTGCGCGACGGGGTCGAGTTGGCCTTTGGTTCATGATTGTTGCCGACGTTTCAGGGACAATCGCACTTGTTATTAGTTACTCCTACCTGTGGTCGCTGAACGTCAATGGTGGTTGGGCGCCCCCGGGCTCAACATTGACCGCAGATCAAACCAATAGCACGATTCCGAGTGACCCAAAAGCAAGCTTTGCAGTTGAGTGGCCCTTCTGGGCGATTTTCTTAGTGGTCGTGGTTGCAACGGTGCTTATGTGGTTCGGGTATAGAAGTGCGCGTAGTGGCAATCACGCTGGGTTAGTTGTTGGCACCGGGCTCTCATTGGTTGTTTCCGTTGCAGCGTTAGTTTTCCAATGGATTCAAATGAGCACTTTCCCATTCGGTGCGGGTGACGGCGCCTACGCTTCCGCTGTTCTTCTCCTGTGCGCGAGCAATATTTTCCACCTGTTTCTTCTCATTTTCATTGGCATGGGAATCTTTGCTCGAGCACGTAAAGGACTTATTAACAAGTCCAATTGGTATCAAGCCCAAGCTGCCAGTTACTACATGACATGGGTGTGCATCGCATTCCTCTTGGGCGCGATCTTGACCACCTTTATGGTGGATAGTCCAAATGTGGATCCAGCGATATTTGGCACGTTTAAACAGCAGTGACCCAATGCTTCACATAAAGCCCGACGCAAACATTTCAACACGTTCGTCAATCCTCTTGGCTGGGCTTGTGGCCCTAACGTGTATGTACTTGGTACTCGCCATGATTGGAGCTTTGAGCGAGAATCAGATTGTCGGATTACCAACCGTCCCAGAGTTGACACTCTGGGGGCTTCCGCTCAGTATTCTGATCCGCGATGTAGCAATGGCCCTCACCGTGGGTGCAGCATTGATGGGCGGGGTCTTAGCTCCAAAGCCCGACGCGTTCCTCGGCAGAGTTACATCTTTGAGTGCTCTGGTGTGGTTTTTCGCTATCGCGTTTCAATCTATTTTTACCGTCTCTGAAGTACTCGCTTTTCCCCTTCGCGATTCATTAAATGTGAATGTGTGGTGGTCTCTGCTGTCCCAGACGACCGTGGGACAGGTCATGCTGGTCCAAGCCGTTTTGCTCATTTTCGTAGTCCTGTTGGGGTGGGTGGTTTTAGATCGATTAACGGGCGTGATCGTGTCACTCATCGCAATCGCTGCAGCTTTCCTACCCGGGCTAACCGGCCACTCAGGCTTAATCGACGAACACAATGGCGCCTCGATTAGTTTGGGCCTTCACATTGTTGCCATGACCGCTTGGGTCGGTGGCCTCGTTGCATTGGTCGTGTACCTGCTGCGAGCAGGGGCTGAACCAGGAAAGGTGATCCGGCGATTCAGTACGCTCGCTCTGGTGTGTGTGGTCGCGCTCGCTGAAACAGGCCTACTCAATGCGTCTTTGCGCCTCGATGGTCCAATCGCAATGATCACATCAATTTATGGGGCAATTCTGATTGCAAAAATTAGTATTTTGATCATCCTGATTTCATTTGGTTGGCGAATTCGCAAGGTGATCAGCGAGCAAGCTGATACTGGTGCACTGGGGCGAGCCGGAATCGCACTACTTGCCGGACGTGAATTCCTATGGATGGGCGCGGTCCTGGGACTCTCGGTTGCGCTCTCACGCACGGCTCCACCGGCGCAAGCCCAAGCCGGGGATCAAGCCGCATGGGCTGCCTTACTTGGCCTAGGGCTATTTATTCCATTTTCTTTGGTGTATCTATTGCCAAGAAATATGGCGACCATTCCCTTTGTCCAGAAATACCCTGATGTCAGTGCAATTTGCTTTCTAATATGGCTTTACTTATTCATTACTTTCCTGCCCTCGGAAACCATTGCCCAGACCATTGGCGGGCAGTGGTTTGCTGCCATTGGTGCCGCGGTAACTATCTATTTGGGTTATCAAATGTTGACAGCCATTAAGGCCAATGGAAGTTGGTCAACGGTGGGTTTTGCCCTGGTCGGGCTCCCAGTAGTTGGTTGGTGGCTGGAGCGCGACGTTGAGGGTGGGCTGCATTGGTCGTTCTGGGCACTTACGACAGTTGCCATGTTGTTTGTGTTGTATGTGATGCAAACGGAAAAGACCTCGACTGACATTGAGAGTGTCGAAGTCCTCGAGGTTTCAGCATGAGTGATTCCAAACAACGGCGTAAGGATTTTTGGCAATTACATATCCCATTAGTGGTGGTGCTGGCCTTCTGCTCCTACGCGACCATGATCGAATTCGCCCGCGCGCAGGAAGGGATTACTCGAGCGTGGGTCTATACCTTTCAGTGGCCGATAATTGGGATTTTTGCAATCGTTGTGTGGAATCGGTACCGCAAGCATGGAAGCATTACTAAGTCGATTAGCAGATACTTTCGGGAGCGAGCCAAACGATTCGAGTCGCTCGCGCCCGAGACCCCTGCTGTTGAAGCGGCTCCAAGTGACCCGCAAGAAATTGCGTGGAGAGAATATGTCGCACAAATGAAACGGGACAATCCCCCCGGTGGCCCTCCAAATCGTCCTTAGCCAAGAACCCCGACTTTATAATCGTTAAGTTCACGGTTGGGCTTATTCTGCCCACCATGCTGACCCGTAAATGCCTCGGTTGAATCAACGCCACACATAGACTCAATTGGCCCACTTCCACCGGGGTGCTCGCTGATCCACTGTGTGAGATCGTAGACATTGCCGCCAATGGCGGTCCAGCAGTCTTCGACACTTGAATGCAGGGCAACTTCACTCAAAGGAACGCCGGTTTCTTGCGCAGCGGATTCTTGGGAATCAACGGTTGGCACGACATAAGGCTCGATTGCTCTGGTTTCCCACACGGCCTTTGCTCCCGAGTCACCAGCCAACACTGTCGAAGTGATTGCCGCGAGTGAAACGAGAACAACAATGGTTCCGGTTGCCAGTTTTGTCTTGGATTTTGGTTTGGTGTCGAGCCACAACCAGAGTGCGCTGACGAGGGTGAGTGTGATGGCCAAGTAGAAAGTACGGTTGCCCCAATCATGATGTTCATCGGTTACGCCGCGGGTTTGTGCCAGAGCGGCCCCACTTTCTTTTGCAATAAAGGCGCCGATTACGGAAATAACCACGCCTGAAGCGACAAAATACTTTTGAACTGTGCCACGAAATTGTGGGATCACGACCAAGGCGATCATTCCGATAGCACTGAGGGGAAGCAAGACCACAACAATGTGGATAAAAAGTGGGTGAGCTGGCAGACCGTTAACTGTTTCGAATATCAACGCTTTTTCTTTTTCTTAACTACTCCAATTTGGTACTGCGCAATGTTGAATGCTGGGGACGGCTGACCAGCATGCTGGGAATT
>DKME01000175.1:0-11070 GCA_002469525.1 Actinobacteria bacterium UBA7422 | reverse complement strand
ACCTGTTTGACGCTGATCTTTTTGGTTGTGTTGGGTGCGGCGTTGAGAGCACTTGGGGCGACTAAGCCAAGTGGGAGCATTAGCGCGACGCATAGTGAAAGGATTCGCATTTTCATACCTTGATTCTGAGGTATGAATGCGAGATTGTCTACTTCTTGGTGATCGCCTCTGGTTCGTCGTAGTCCGCGATTGCCGGGGTTTTTGCAGGACGGCGGATCACCCAGGTGAAGAATGCCACGACGATCCCCACCCCGAGGATCACTTCCAGCAGTTGCAGGGTCCCGGATTCGGCGAATTCAATGACAGCCCCACCTATTTGTTGGCTGAGGATAAAGACCGCCATGACGAGGACGAACCACCCAAAGCCCTTGCGCAGTTTGTCCGGGTGGATCTTGCCCACCATGCGGCTCCCGATTAGTGCACCAATGATTGCTCCGGCAGTAATGATCAGCGTGAGACCCCAATTGATCTCTGTCTCAGGATTGAGTGAGACAAAACTTCCGTCGCCGAATTGAAGGGCGTAACCAGCGAAGCCAGCAAATGACTTCATTGCTACAACAAGCAGCGAGGTGGCAACTGCGATTGGCATAGGAAGTCCGCCAAGGAGCGCGAGAGCTGGAACAACAAGGAATCCGCCACCGGCGCCGACGAGTCCGGTTACCAGGCCAACCACCAGGCCATCGAGAATAATTCTAAAAACAGGAAGCCCTTTGTGGTGAGAGCCCTCAACCGTTCTACGTCCGCGCAGCATGGCAACGGCTGTGACCCCCATCATGACGGAGAAGGCGCCCAAAAGAAGTGCGCCAGGGAGGTGGCTGCCGACTTGACCGCCGATGAACGCACCGGTCATGCCTGCGCCTCCGAAGATCAGGCCGGTGCGCCACTGCACTCGGCCACCGCGTGCGTGATTAATTAAACCGAATAGCGATGTCACACCGACAATGAAAAGACTTGCGGTGATTGCTTCTTTGGGAGTGAAGTCGAGCACATACACCAGCAACGGTGTGGTCAGGATCGACCCGCCACCACCGAGTAGACCAACGGCTCCACCAATAAAGACTGATAAAAATGCTGCTAGGACAATCATGCTGCTCCCTTTACGTAACGCCCACGCGAGATATTCGCCGAATCAGAAAAATCAACTTCGAGGGTGAACCTGTCTCCTCGAATAAAGGTTTCACGCCATTCAATTGCGCGATTACCACTTGCACCGATTCGTTCAAGTGCAAAAACAGGTGAGCCCGGTACGAGTTCGAGTGCGGTCGCGATGTGGTGCGATGCGACTTGCGCGCAGATTCTCTCGCCACCTGAGTCCATTTCAACCCCGCAGCGGTCCCGCAGTTCTTTGTATACGGAGGTGTGGCCAAAGTCAGCCTCAAGAAGTGGTCGCGCAATGTCAGCAAGAAGCCAAGCAGTGTCGTAGGCGAATGCTTCGCCACCGGCGAATCGAATCCGTTCGATAACTACGAACTCGCTTTCGGGCGCGACGTTGAGCTCTTCTGCAACCGTGGGGTTGACCGTGATTGCCAGCCGTTGAACTGTGCTGTCTTGTGACACACCTTGTTCCTGGATCGTGGTGAAAAGTGAATAGAGGGTCCCGAGTTTCTGCGAGTATCTCGCTTCTTGAACCGTGGTACCGCGACCTCGTTCGCTTTTGAGTAGTCCTTCAACGCGCAAGACCCGAAGGGCTTCGCGGATTGTGTGGCGGCTTACCCCGTACTGCTCGGTGAGTTCATGCTCACCGGGAAAGGCTGACACGAAAGAACCGATATCAATTCGGCGACGTAAATCGTCACTGACCTGGGCCCATAGTGGGAGCGGGTGGGTCCGACTGGGGGCTAGTGGCCCGGGAAAATTCGACGAATGCATCAATTTCCCTCTCATGTGCGTCAGATTGTGCCTAGTATTTCTTCCACGGACAGGAATTAATCAAATTGTACGTACATCCGTACATGTAAAGCAAGCGGAATGGGGAAGTTATGTTGAAACCAGATCAGCGGCATCAAGTAGTGATCATTGGTGGAGGAACCGGAGGCATCACTGTGGCCGCTCGCCTTAAGCGGGCTGGTTTGGCAGACGTGGCCCTGATCGAACCGGGTGAGACGCACTATTACCAGCCACTTTGGACTTTGGTCGGAGGTGGACGCGCGAGTGCCGCGGAAAGCGGCCGCCCCATGAGCTCGGTGATTCCCAAAGGGGTCACCTGGATAAAGGACAAAGTTGCTCGGGTGAATCCTGAAGATCGAACGGTCACCACCGAGAGTGGCAAAGTGGTCGGTTACGACCGGCTTGTTGTTTCACCGGGTATCTCATATTTCTGGGAGAAAATCCCAGGCTTAAGCGAAAACTTGGGTAAGGGAACCGTGTCCAGTAACTACCTTTATGACCTGGCACCGCTCACTTGGGCCAATGTTCAACGCACCAAGGGTGGAACCGCCGTGTTCCACCAGCCAATGGGCCCAATCAAGTGTGCTGGTGCACCACAAAAGATCGCTTATCTCGCCTGCGACTACTGGCGTGAACAGGGAGACTTAACAAACATTCGCACAATCATGGTTCTGCCAACCCCAAGTATGTTTGGTGTAAAGGTGTGGAGCGACGAACTCGTCAAGGTTGCTGCTCGCTATGGAATTGAAGTCCGCTTCAACTCGCAGGTCACCTCCATGACGGACACCACAATGGAGATCAAGAACAATGAAACCGGCGAAACCGAAACAATCGAGTACAACTTTGCCCACATGACCCCACCACAGGGCGCCCCCGCCTGGATCAAAGACTCTGGGCTCGAAGACCCAGAAAGCCCATTTGGTTACATGAGTGTCGACAAGAACACGATGCAGCACACCAAGTACCCCGAAATCTTTGGTTTGGGTGATGCAACAAATACACCAAACTCCAAGACTGGAGCAGCAATTCGCAAACAAGCGCCCGTGCTCGTGACTAACTTGACCGCATCCCTTGCGGGCCAGTCACTCAAAGGAAGTTATGACGGTTACGCGTCCTGTCCAATTACGACAAGCCGCAATAAATTACTACTTTGCGAGTTCGATTACACAATGGAACCCAAGCCAAGCTTGCCACTCATTAACACGAAGAAGGAGATTAAAGAATTTAATCACTTCAAAAAAACCGGACTACCTGCGCTCTATTGGAACTTCATGTTGAAAGGGCGCGCGTAGATTCAAATACCGAGATCAACTGGTTTCGTAGTTGATCTGATCGTTGGGAGATTAGGCGCTGGCGTGCAACATAAGTTGCGCGGCCGGCGCCTTCTTCGATTCTGATTGGCTCGTAGCCGTAGGCGAGCAGGTCATAAGGGCTTGCCTGCATATCCAGGGTCCGCGCATCACGGGCCAGCACGAAGCAGTCCAGCACTAGGGCACCTGTAATCATGGGTTGAAACCACATGCAGTGTTTATATAAATCCATGTTCGCATGCAGGCAACCCGGTTGCTCAACAAATTTTTGGTTCTCCCGGGTAGGTACAAGATTGAACCTATTCGCATTCTGTGGAGCTGCCGCTTCAGTGAAGAATCTAAATGCGTCAATGTGGGTGCACCTCAACCCAACTTCCTCAACCAAGCCAGCTATTTCGCTTTGGCTGACCCGCAGTGGATCTAAGTGGCGGATCTCTGAGTCGTCCTGCTTGTAAAGCATTGCCCATTCGTGCAGTCCAAAGCAGTTAAAGGTCCCTTCGCGCCCGGACGTGTTCCGCAGTAATTCAAGCGTTGAATCGATCCTGGCTCGGTGCTTGTCAACATAGGCCGGGTCCAGACTGCACTGGGTTGAGCCAGAGAGGTAGTTGGGCATATCGAACGTGTGCTCCTGATCCACTTCGAGGGAGACCCCCACACCGGGGTACCAAGTTTCTAATTTGGTTGGGGTGTAGGGGTAATACTCGAACATGAAGTCGTCAACAGGCTCGCGTTCGCCGCGTTGCCGGCGCTCACGCCGAGCCTGCGTCAAGGTTTTGGCCCTTAGCTGGTGCTCGGACTGGGCTGCTCGCCATTGTTGTGGTGTGAGCGGGCGGTTCATAGAAAAGTATTTTGCCAGTACCCTTCACATGTGTCTGAGCCAAGTTCTATGCGCCTTGAAATTGCGGCGGCTTTCACCCCGTTAGCGCAACATGAATATATATCTGAAATCGACTGTGTCGAGAATGCAACGGTAGTGGTGGTGCTCAAGGAATCCATACCTGTGGCTACGGTCGAGTGGATCACCAAAAGCCTTGTCGGCATCCCCGTTAGTCTCACTGCTCATGCAATCACCATAAATTTGGGTTCACTCTCACAGCGCGATCACATTCGCTCGATTGCAAGGCTGGTTGATTCCGCTTTGATTGATAGCGGTTCAACCCGTGAACAGGTGGAAGAGGTCACTCCCATTGCCTTCAACAGAGGTGATCAGCGCGACCGAGAGTTTTTGGACAATGTTCCACCACACCACGGCGTGTGAGATGCCATTAACGTCAACGCGAATTGATCACTAGTGAAATCTGGTTGGAGTCCTCGGCTGCAAGTGCTGCGCTTTGCCACTTCTCCACACTGACAAGAATCACCGTTGACGTTGCCGCTCCGAATCCCGAATTATTCGGTAGGTCCAAGACCGAAGCGTTGGTTGCGATCACTCGGGGTGTTCCTGCTTGCGTGGGCACCACCAAATCAATTGTGTCGCCAACACGGACGGCACCGGCAATCGCTGCGGACCGAAGAGTGACCGGAACGGCAACTGCGCCCTTAGGCAAGCCAGAGACGACAAGGTCTGGTCCACTGGCTGGGGCCGGTGCTGACATGGAGCCGAAAATGAGGAGTACCGCCAACGCGGCTGAAACCGAACCCAGGATCCGTCGGTGTCGATTGAGTTGTGTGCGAAGTCGTAGGAGCGGGTTAGCCTGCATGCTTGGAATCTAGGCGGGAAAACGTTGAACGTCCAATGAATATCCACAGGCCAGCAGCATGGTTACACCTAGATCGAATTGCTAAGACTGAGAAGCTGATCCTGAGCTCGATTCGGATTTCTTTGGGGCAGCAGTCTTCTCCGTGGTGGTCGCTGCCGGTGCAGGGGTTGAAGTGGCAGCGGAGGAATCAGTCTTGGGAGTCGCAGGTGTGGTGGCAGTCTTGCTCTCCCGCGAGTCGGTGCGATAAAAGCCGGACCCTTTGAACATGACGCCTACTCCGCTGAACTGCTTTCGGAGAGTTTCTTTGCCGCAGTCAGGGCAGGCCGTGAGGGTTGGGTCCGCCATTGATTGCACAATGTCGTGGTTCGTGCCGCATTCGGTGCACAAATACTCGTAGGTCGGCACGCAATCCTCCAGTTGTCCAGTCCGCGAGAAAGTTGGCACTCAACTTGGCGGAGGCCCAATTGTGCACTAGTCCTGATTGCGGTGGCGAATGCAGGGCGAAAGTCCGCAAGATCCGCGCCCTAGGGTTGCGTTCATGCGCGAAGTGAACCGACTTGCCGTGATCGGCATCGGTGGTGCGTTGGGAGCACTGAGTCGAGCCGGGGTATCGAACCTACTCGGGAGTCCGAATGTTGAATTGACTGACGGGAATGCCGTTTTTCCATGGGCCACGATGGGAGTCAACATTCTGGGGGCGCTACTGATCGGGATTCTTGCTATTGCACTGGCAGGGGAAGCTCTGGGATACCGACGCCCATTTTTGATCACTGGTTTTCTGGGTGGGTTTACTACTTTTTCGGCGCTGGCACTTGAGGTGGGCGACCTAGTTGACCAAGATTTATGGTTCACCGCATTCATATACCTGTCGGTAACGGTCGGAGCAGGACTCCTTGCGGTTCGGGCTGGAATGCTTCTCGCTCGCAAGGCGGTTAGGCCGTGACGGCAGTATTCGCAATCGCTTTAGGGGCATTCATTGGCGCCCCTATGCGGGCACTCATTGAGCAAACTTTAGGCCGAGTGCGATCTCCACTTGAAACCTTGCTCTTGATCAATTCACTTGGCTCACTCTTGGCGGGGTTCAGCATTGGTGCCTTCACAGGAGATCTGCGACTATTCCTCGTGATAGGGGCCGCGGGCGCATTCACAACATTCTCGGGTTGGGCACTAGCGATGAGCAACTACTCCAAGAGGTTGACAGACTCGGGGGCGGTTTTTGTCAATCGCCTCGCAAAGCTTGCGATAGTTATTCTCGTAGCCATCGCCATCCCCGTCCTTGCCGCTTGGGTTGGCTTTTTCGCGAGTGAATTGCTGTTTTAGTCCCCACTCACGCACGAGGGTGAGTATTTTGATCCGATGATCAAGCGGATTCTCGGAACCCTTGTGCTCCTGTTGGTTTTGGTGCTTGGTGGCGTGGTTTTTTTCGGCGTTCACACTGTCCGGGAGTCTTACCCGCACACTTCGGGCGAGGTGGAGCTTGTAGGTCTCACAAGCTCCGTTCACGTCAAACGTGATGGTCTAGGGGTTCCCAATATTTACGCGGAAAATATAGGTGATCTTTTCTATGCGCAAGGTTTCGTGCACGCTCAAGATCGATTCTGGGAAATGGATGTTCGCCGCCACATCACTTCAGGTCGCCTCTCGGAAATGTTTGGTGAAAGCCAGCTGGAGACTGACTCATTTCTGCGCACGTTGGGGTGGCGAAAAATTGCGGAAGAAGAAATCACGCTCTTGAGTCCAAAGTCATTGCAAATTCTTGACTCATATAGCGCTGGCGTGAACGCGTACCTTGCTGAGCGTCAGGGATCCAAGATCAGCTTGGAGTATGCGGTGCTAAGTCTTCAGAATCCCGACTACACGGTTGAAGACTGGGTGCCGGCAGACTCAGTTGCTTGGCTCAAAGCTTTGGCCTGGGATTTACGCGGGAATATGGAAGAGGAGATTTACCGGGCGATCATGAGCGCATCCGTCGGTGTCGAGGAAACCGAAAAGCTTTACCCCGACTACCCGTTCGCGCAGCACCGTCCGATCGTGGAAATCGGTGCTGTCGTTGACGGAGTTTTTGACCAGGATGCGCAGCCGGTTCAAGGTGGCAGTGGTGCGAGCGTTCGATACGGGAACAATGAAATTTCGGCGTTGGAATCCGTGGCCAAGCTAAGTGCACGTCTGGGCGACTGGCTGGGAAAGTCAGGAGATGGAATCGGATCTAATTCTTGGGTAGTTGGAGGTGAGAAAACCGAGTCAGGGATGCCGATCCTCGCTAATGACCCGCATCTCGCACCTGCAATGCCAAGCCTTTGGTACCAAGCGGGTTTGCGTTGCAATCAATTCTCACCCGATTGCAATTACGACGTGTCGGGTTGGACCATGGCTGGACTGCCCGGTGTTTTTATTGGACATAACAACAACATTGCCTGGGGTTTCACAAACCTTGGCCCCGACGTAACAGATCTTGTTCTACACAAGGTCACCGGGGATACGTATTTACTCGACGGGAAGCAAGTCGACATGATCACCCGGAAGGAAACTATCGAAATTGCTGGCAGTGATTCGGTCGAGATCACGATCAGAGAAACAATTGACGGTCCATTAATTTCCGATGTAACAGGAATAGAGACGTTCACCGAGGTGGGAGCAGACGCACCCGTCCCGGCGCCGGGTTCAGCGTCGGCGGACTCGGTTGTGCCGGCGCGTGGGGAAAGTTACGCGGTGGCATTGCGTTGGACGGCGCTCACACCGCGCAATACTTTTGACGCATTCGACGAACTCAACACCGCGCAAAACTGGGGTGAGTTCCAACGCGCCGCTAAACTACTGAGCGTCCCCGCCCAAAACTTGATTTATGCCGACAAGCAGGGTGTGATCGGCTACCAAGCACCGGGCGTCATTCCGATTCGAAGTGGATATGACGGCAAGTGGCCGGTGCCCGGTTGGACTTCGCAATACCAGTGGCGAGGGTTCATTCCATTTGAAGCGTTACCGGCAGTTTCCAATCCGCCAGAGAATTGGATCGTCACCGCCAATCAAGCCGCGATCGGTCCAGAATATGAGTATTTCCTAACCGACGATTGGGCGTATGGTTCACGGAGTCAGAGAATCGTTGACCTGATAGAGACGTTCACCGCAGGCGGTGCGGCACTCACCCCCGAACGCATGCGATCAATCCAAATGGATTCCCACAACGATCTTGCGGCATTCATGGTTCCCAAACTGACAGACGTGCCGATTCCCGCTGGCGCGGAAAGCGCTGTCGCACTTTTCTCTGACTGGGACTTCACGCAGCCGGCGCAGAGTGCTCCCGCGGCCTACTTCAACGCGATGTGGAAACAAATGGTGCTGCGCATGTTTGACGCGGCAACCGATAGCGAGTCAATCACGGCGAGCGGTGGTGATCGATTCTGGGAGGTGATCAAAACAATCTGGGATACCCCAGAAGACTTTTGGTGGGATGACAAGTCCACGCAGGTCATCGAGAATCGTGATCAATTATTGGAAACCGCCATGCTCGCAGCCCAGAGTGAACTAGAAGGTTTACAAGGCGGTGATCCAAATGGATGGAACTGGGGCGGACTTCACACGCTGACACTCACCAATCAAACATTGGGCACCAGCGGTGTTGGCCCGGTTGAGCGGATTTTTAACCGAGGTCCCATTGAAGTCTCCGGTGGGGATTCCATTGTTAATGCAACAGGCTGGACGCCTTCGGAAGGTTACGAGGTTTCCTGGGTCCCCAGCATGCGTCAAGTCATTGACCTTGCGGACTTTAATAATTCAACATGGGTCAATCTGACTGGAAATAGCGGACACGCCTACAACTCGAACTATTCGAATCAGATTGATGCGTGGCGTGATGGAACTCAATTCGACTGGGCATTTAGCAGTGAAGCGGTAGGCGCTGCAACGGTTGACACGCTGACTTTGGTGCCGGCAAACAGTGAGTGAATGACCTACTTGTTAGTCAGGAGTGTTAAACCAACGGACGGTTGATTCGGTGACACTCACGTCAACGGCAAGGTCGTGGGACTCGGTAGGTACGTGCAATAAGAATTCGGATTCGTAGGTGACACCGATGAGCAACGGTGGATTTTCCATTCCAGCCAATTTAGACAATGCGCGGTCATAAAAACCTTTGCCTTGCCCAATGCGAAATCCTTGCTGGTCAATCCCTTGGGCCGGAACAATAATTGCTGTGCATGCCGGTAGTGCCTGTGAACTCGGTATGGCTCCACTTGCATCAGGCTCTAGGGTTCCAAATGAATTGTGTTCCCATGTTTGCTCGTCACCGTCGGCAGCCCAGAGTAGGTCGTCACCGTTCACGATTGGAATCAGAACTGTGCAACCGAACTCACGCAAGCGAGATCTCACATGATTGACCGGCGGCTCGAAGGGCATCGGGACATACGCTGCAATCACACTGTCGTGGGTTATCGGGATGGTTTCCAACAGGTCCCAAATGTGTCCAGAGATTACCGAGTCGTTGTGGCTGGAATCCGTCGTATCGCGGGATTTGCGGGCCGCTCGTAATTTAGATCGTAGCGCGATTTTGGATTCGAGATCTTCCCCGGTCATGTCTCCATGATCCCGTTATAGCCAGAGTTGTGAACGGTTGGGTTGGAGTTTGTGTGTGCACGAATATATGCGTGCGCAATTGGCGTAGGGTCTCCCCATGGCTTTCGAGGGAGTGCGTAAGGCAGTTGTGCCGGCGGCAGGACTTGGAACAAGATTCCTGCCTGCCACAAAAGCAACCCCCAAGGAGATGCTGCCGGTTGTCGACAAACCTGCGATCCAATACGTGGTTGAGGAAGCCGTTGCAGCGGGCCTTGACGACATTCTCTTTGTGACCGGGAGAAGTAAGCGCCCGCTAGAAGATCATTTTGATCGCAATTACGAACTCGAGCAGGTGCTTGAGTCGAAAAACGATCTCGAGCGTTTAGCTCTCGTTCGTGAGTCAAGTGACTTGGCTCGGATTCATTATGTCCGTCAAGGAGACCCACTCGGGTTAGGTCACGCGGTTCTTGTGGCACGTCACCATGTCGGGCACGAGCCATTTGCGGTTTTACTCGGTGACGACCTCATCGATACAAGGGATCCGATTTTGAATCGCATGATCGCAATACGCAACGAATTCGGTGGATCAGTTCTGTGCCTCATGCAGGTTCCCCGCGAAACAATCTCCCTCTATGGGTGTGTCAGCGTTGAAGGCGAACCCGTCGACGGGGTAGTCACGGTTACCGACCTCGTTGAAAAACCCGATGTAGTGAGTGCACCGAGTGATTTGGCAATTATTGGCCGCTACATTCTTGACCCAGCGGTCTTCGCGGTCCTGAAAGAAACGGCCCCGGGTCGCGGTGGGGAAATCCAACTGACCGACGCATTGCGGGTACTGGCAACCATGCCACCGGATCAAGGAGGTGGCGTTCGTGGCGTTGTATTTGACGGGCGCCGTTATGACACTGGCGACAAACTCAGTTATTTACAGGCGGTAATCACTCTCGCGAGCGAACGTGAAGACATTGGTCCTGAACTCAAGGATTGGTTGCACAATTTTTGTCAGCGCGAAATCGCTGGCGACTAGAAGCAATGACGGTTTCTGGTTTTTGGCCGGTCACGTTAACCAATGGGGAAGTAACCCTTCGCCCAATGCGATTCTCTGATCGAAGGGCGTGGCGCGAGGTTCGCAAACGGAACGGGCAATGGCTGCAGCAATGGGATGCAACCATGCCCCCAGAAGGTCGACTCGATGGACAAAGACCGCCCACTTACAACGCAATGATGCGAATCATGAAAAAGGAAGCGCGGGAAGGGCGAGCACTTCCCTTCGCTATTGAGGTCGGAGGGAAATTTGTCGGTCAAATCACTGTCGGTGGAATTTGGGGCGGTTCATCTCGCGGTGCATTCTTTGGTTACTGGATCGACGAAAGAGTCGCTGGACGTGGACTCATGACACAGTGCGTTGAACTTGCAGCGGACTATTGCCTTGAAACCATGCTGTTGCATCGAATCGAAATAAATGTTCGTCCAGAAAATGCGGCCTCGAGAAGGGTTGCAATAAAAGCAGGATTCACCGAAGAGTCATACAGGCCACGGTATTTACATATTGATGGCGACTGGAGAGATCACATTGGCTTTGTGAAATTCCGCGACACGCCAAATTGAAAAACCTGCAATGCCAA
>DKME01000087.1:9203-12841 GCA_002469525.1 Actinobacteria bacterium UBA7422 | reverse complement strand
CGCTTCAGCCAACCTGATTGACACTGCAGCCCAAGGACAGCAGGAATCAGATGGACCGGTTGCAGACGTTGTGATTGATTCAACCGGCGGCGGATCAACGGTACTTGTAGTTGGTGATTCCCACGCAAATTTCTGGCGACAAGGTTTTGCGGCTTATGCCAAGGAGAAGGGCTTCTCGGTTGTGTTTGTCACAAAGCTCAGTTGCCCCTGGATGGACATTCCGGCCTTGGCACCCAAGTCCGAAGACACACTTTTCGACTGCCAGCAAAGACTCTGGGAGCCGGCTATCGC
Organism: Actinobacteria bacterium UBA7422; assembly: GCA_002469525.1. Taxonomy (GTDB): domain Bacteria; phylum Actinomycetota; class Actinomycetes; order S36-B12; family S36-B12; genus UBA4592. Next base: position 12,550 of record DKME01000087.1, on the reverse strand, counting down.
TGCCGCTAAGGAATTCACACCCGCCGTCACGGTGCTCGCTTCCCGCTCAGTCTTGAGCCGAGATCTACTCGTTGATGGAAAAATAAATTCAGCAGATGAAGCGGGTTGGGCGGACGTCGTGGCCGCGGGGACCGAACGGGCACTGGATCAAATCGCGCCCTTCACCGACAAGATCGTGATCATTGAACCAATGCCGGAAACACAAACTTCAATGCTGGATTGCCTTTCAACCGGCGCTGACCCAGAAAGTTGCGATCAGCAGATTGACATTAAAACCGGGACGCAGACATTTGAAAAAATTACTCGTGCCCTGGCAAAGGAGAATCCACATGTGCTGTCAGTCTCACTCGACGAACTGATCTGCCCGCAGGGAACCTGCCCTGCAGAAGTAAATGGCATTCCTACCCACCGCGACAATCAACACCTCACGTGGGATTACGCCGAAGCGATCATGCCCGACCTTGACGACTTGCTCACCAAAGCCGGCGCACCACTCTCGTGATGCGATACTGAGCCAAATGCCAATCCACAGAATTGAGACATCCGCGGATCCAAGGTTGTCCGCCTACCGTGACCTAACCGACGTGGCCCTTCGTAAAAAGTCAGAGCCGGCAAGTGGTGTTTACATTGCAGAGAGCGCGAAAATAATCGAACGCGCAATCGCCTGCGGTCATACTCCTGTATCAATTCTCATGGCCGACAACTGGCTTGAAAAAATGCGCGACTTACTGCCCAGTATTTCCGCGAATGACTTTGGCGACATTGACGTGTTCACGGGAAACTACGCGGTACTTGAAGAACTCACCGGCTTTCACGTGCACCGCGGTGCACTCGCAGAGATGGTCCGCCCCGAACCCATGAGCTTGGAATCCATCCTGCAAGACGCAAAAACAGTTGTTGTCTTGGAAGATATCGTCGATCACACGAACGTTGGCGCGATTTTTCGAGCAGCTGCAGGCCTTGGAATAGATGCAATCTTGGTAACACCCGAATGCGCCGATCCGCTCTACCGCCGCAGTATTCGGGTTTCCATGGGGTCGGTGTTCACACTCCCCTGGACCCGAATCCCCAATTGGCCCGACTCAATCGAATCACTCAAGCAACGCGGATTCAACACCGTGGCGATCTCTCCCGAAAACGGGGATGGTGCCCAAGCACAGGATCTTCGAAAGTTTGCAACACACAGCCAGTCAACGCACAAAGACGAGCGCATCGCCCTGATTCTTGGCACCGAAGGTGAAGGAATCACGGCAGCCTCATTGAGCAACTGTGATCACAGCGTGTATATCCCGATGTCCAACGACGTCAGTTCACTCAATGTCGCATCCGCTGCAGCTGTTGTGTTTTGGGCCTTGCAAAACGAGCAGAGCTGACTACCGGCTTCTACTTCTTGCGCAAATATTTCGCGTAGGTGTACTGATCTTCGCTCCACCAGTTCGCCAATTCCCATTCGGTGCATTGACCCAAAACTCCCTGCCCTGAGTTTTCCGCAGCATCAACCGGCACAGTTCCAACAAGGAAAGGCGCCGTTGTTAAGTCAAGTTCATCGATAAAAGGAAAAAGCGACTCGAGCAACCGTGGACCGCCTTCGCACACAATTCGTTCGTATCCTTGATCGCGCAGGTAGTTCAGGGAGTCAACTGCCGGATCCTCCAGTTCAATAATTCGAACTTTTCCCGCTTCTTGCATCTGCATTGCGACCTTGCGCCGCTGGAAAGCTTGCTCGTCTTGCGCACTGCGAGTTACACCCGTCACCACAATCGGTAGATGGGTTGACTCCCCAAATAGTGGCTCTTCCCACGGTAAATCCAGTGACGGCGAAACGATCACGACCACTGCATTCGTCTTCATCGGTTTGTAACGCTCCGCGCGAATAGTCGCGGCACCTACCAATACCACCTCGGCACCACGCCTCAGTTCAAGAAGTACGTCTCGGTCACGCGGATTGGACAAACTCTTACTACTGCCATCGGGCCCGAAATAGGCACCGTCCAGGGTGTGCAGCATCATCGCCCGAACCCACCAGCCACTGGGCCACGAGTAGAACTCGGCTAGGTCCGGTGGGCTCACCTGCTTAGATTCATTCATCCTGATTCACTCATCCGGCATCACTCATCTCACGATTGTTGCATCTGCGGCAACGCGGCTCTACTCGCAAGCAGCTCAACTCGCAAGCAACAACTCATACGCTGCCCACACCGCGCCCGGTGAGTCTTCCCCTGACTCGAAGATTATGTACTCCTCAGGTTCAATTTCCTCGAGTTGTCCGGCAAGCCACCGATCCGCGCTTACCCAGTCTTGGGAGGTGTCGCCGGAAAGGATTTGGTCGACGACCTGGCTTTGGAGGTATTGAAGTTGGGCCCATTTGTGAGCCTGCTGGTCAAGTACTTGTTCTCTCATGTTCACTCCCTGTTCGACTGACTGATCCAACTTCCAAGTGGTCAATTCCACTCATGAACAGTTATGCCCCGATTGTGAGGTCTCAAACAACATTGATGTAATTATTTTGAGAAACTTTGTGGATCGCCCCGAAGGGTCGCGTGAACACGCGAAGCAACGAACCAACTCAGCCACACCAGCAACGCCCCGGCCGCCGCATCTGCGATGAAATGATTGCCGGTACCAACGACAACAAAAGTGGTCGCAGCGGGGTAAAGCCAGGCCACCCAGCGCCACGGGCGTGGCCGCAAGCAGACGTAGAGCGCAAGTGCAACCCACACCGCCCACGCAACATGCAGGCTCGGCATCGCGGCGTATTGATTCGCCATTGATGCAGGTCCGGTGGGGTCAGCTGCAGACAGAATGTTTTCAACGCGAAGAGTGTCCACAATGTTTGCCATGGACAACCGAGGTGGCGCGAGTGGAATAACCCAGTACATGATCAGTGCGACAAGACTTGTTCCCACTAGAACATTGCGCAACATTGCGTACTGGTTTCGGTGCCAAAAACGCACCCAAATAAGGACCAATGGGGTCAAAACGAAATGCAGAATTCCATAGAAGTAACCGGTTGAATACACGAGGAAGTCATTACCTGCAACCCAGTGGTTGATGGCAACTTCAGGGTTGAGGTGCAGAAATGATTGCACGTCCCAAATCCAGTTCGCCCGCGAAATTGCGGAAACCGCAGAACCTGTCACAAAAATCTGTACGACTTGGTAGAGCAAATAGCCGGTTCCAATAATGATCACTTCCACCCACCAAGGCGGTAGTCCGGCGCCCGACCCAAAGTTGCCGCGCAACTGGGACCAGGCAAATCGCGAGGGGGATCGTGTGCGGGTTCGAGAGCGTGCGTGCGCGTCTATTTGCGACATTGCACCCTCCTCACATTTTCGAGAACCTAGAAC
>DKME01000087.1:8915-9168 GCA_002469525.1 Actinobacteria bacterium UBA7422 | reverse complement strand
TGACAAGTCCCGCCATATAGATTAATACATGTGTTCACATCACAATTGTGTCGCACCTAGATTGCCATAATGTTGCTGTAAACGAAAGTCTAAGAAACTAAGGTCTAAGGCCCCTACCCAAAGTGCAAGTTTCTAGTCACAATTGCCGCATGACCAATCAAATGAGCGATTCGGCTAAGTCACAACAGGTAATCGACCCTTTCGAAGGGCGCATAGTTGTAGGCATGGATGGTTCAGACGGTTCGTTTATGGC
>DKME01000087.1:0-8841 GCA_002469525.1 Actinobacteria bacterium UBA7422 | reverse complement strand
CATGCGCTCTGGTGCCAGTGAAGACCTCACCCGACTTGCCGCTGACCTTGATTGTGCCGACATCCAGGTTGTGGTTGAGATCGGAACCCCGTCAGCACTTCTGCTTACCGCAAGTGACACCGCAGAACTTCTCGTGCTTGGTTCACGCGGTCGCGGTGGCTTCACCGCGCTACTCCTTGGTTCAGTCGGTTCCCAAGTAACTTCGCACGCAAGCTGCCCCGTGATCGTGATGCGTGATGATCCTCGCGCAGACTCCAACGAACTCGTGGTTGGCATTGACGGCTCCGAGCATTCACTTGCAGCGCTCGATTTTGCATTCGACGAAGCCAGCCGGCACGGGTACAAAATCGTGGCGGTCCACGCGTGGGACGTTCCTTCATTTGACTTGATCATTACAACTGACGGCCCGGTGCCACTTCCTTTGGAACACGTAGCAGACGACGAAGTTCGCCTGGCCGCAGAGATTCTTGCCGGTTTCGCCCAGGAATACCCCGATGTCAAAGTCGCCGAGCACCTAGTTCGAGCACCAGCCGTGCAGGCACTACTGGACTCGGCCACCAATGCGGTCATGATCGTGATGGGAACCAGGGGACGTAACGCGGCAATTGGCGCACTCTTGGGTTCGACTAGCAACGGTGTTCTCCACAAAGCAAAAGTCCCCGTAGCAATCATTCCCGTTCCGCCACAGCAATTGGACGCGGCTTAAGCGCTCGCCCACTTCTCACAAGCACGCCAGATAGGCTTGCTCAATGGCTCAAAACGATCGCTTGGTCTGGATAGATTTAGAGATGACCGGCTTAAGTACCGAAACCGACGAAATTGTTGAAATCGCGGCAATCGTGACCGAAGCTGACCTCACCGAGCTCGACGCGGGCGTTACCTTCGTTGTCAATCCAAGCGAGGCAGCCCTCGCGCAGATGGACGACTTCGTGACCAACATGCATACCGAATCGGGCCTGATCACTGAAATTCCAAACGGTCTCACACTTTCTGATGCCCAAGAAAAAGTACTCACCTATATAAAGGAACACATCCCCGAGGAAGGCAAAGGCCAACTCGCCGGTTCAAGTGTCTATGTCGACCGCGGCTTCCTTGCCAAATACATGCCCCAAATCGACAACTACCTGCACTACCGCTTGATCGACGTGTCCAGTATCAAGGAACTCTCCCGCCGCTGGTACCCCAAGGTCTATTTCAATACCCCAGAGAAAACCGGCAACCACCGCGCCCTCGCTGACATCCGCGAATCAATCGCTGAACTGCGCTACTACCGCGATGCAGTCTTCGTCGACCAACCCGGCCCCGATGGCGACACCGCAAAAGCAATCGGTGCCTCGCATATTGTTGATCACTCTTAACCACAACCCACACGTTCCCAAGAAAATCGAGCCTCCAGTCGTGAGTCTTGGCGGTTACTTACTCCCTGAAAACCTAAGCCACGAACATGACCCCGACGGTGAAATTGCTTGGTTCGTGAGGGTCACACAAGAATCAATTACGCCTTAACCGGTAGACAGGCAAGCAGACCTGCTGAATGTGTCTAGGCGCTGAGCACTGACACATTGCGACAGGTATGCTTGCCCGGCTGGTTCAAGTCCACACAAAGTTAGTCCGGCTTGACCAGTATGGTGGGTGTAGCTCAGCTGGTAGAGCGCTGCGTTGTGGTCGCAGATGCCGCGGGTTCAAGTCCCGTCACTCACCCCAAAGACCCATTAGAGCGAATGGTTTTTTACGACTCGATTCTCAACGGGTAACAACGAAGTAGGAATGCCCGATGACCTCTACTTGCGTTTCAGCTCGAGTGTCAACGTCAGAACGTTCTGTGACCGAGAAACGTACGCGAAGATCAGCGAATCATCAGAGTCGTCGTATTTTCCGGAGTACGTACCCTCCGCGTCGCCACCGTAGATGTAGTCCGCCATGCCACCGTTCTCGGTCTCTTCCCGATCAAAGACCGACAAGGTCAACGGCTGCGGCTTACTCCACTTCTTCTTTGCCGAAGACCGGTACTGCCAGGTGCCCTGTGCGTTGCTGCCCTTCACCTTGGAAATCACAAGCTTTTCTTGTCCACTCTTATAGCCGTCCGCGTCATAGCCGCTATATGTGCCAATCCACGTGCCCTTGAGCACAGATGCCTTACCGGTGCCCGCATGGGCTGTGGGAACGGCTGCTGCAACAAAGAGAAGAGCCACTAGGCCACTCATAACCGCAATCCACCTCGAAGACCGACCTTGGCCATTCTTGCTTGTACCCATGTTCACCACACTCCTTAATCAGCTACAAGTTAATCAACTACGAGCCCAATACTCGTGTTTCGACAACTGTAACAACTGGCCCAGAGGGCACCACCGTGTTTCCACAGTGGTGATTCCTGCCTGGCGTTCACGTTCGCTTGGCTTGGTGACCCGGTGACCCGGTGACCTTGGTGCCGTGAAGGTTGCGAATACCTGTGAAACGCGGATTGCCTCAAAGGATGCAAGTCGATCAAAGCCAAACTAAAAACTCGGAATGTCACCTGTTGGATCAGGCGGCATGATGGGAAATTGTTTCTTGGCCGGACGCTGACGACTGCAGGGTTGCGTAATTGGTTCGGGGAAATGTGAATATTTGTGCCCGTCGGGGCTGCGCCAAGTAACGCTGCCGTCGCGTTTACTTTCGAGAATTTCCCAGCCGCCGTGGGTTTTGAGTTGGTGGTGTCGAACACACAGGGCGCCAAGGTTGCTCACCTCACTTGCTCCCCCGTCGTCCCATGCGATTGCGTGATCAATCTGGCAATTGTGGGCTGCGCGGTTGCATTCGGGGAAGCGGCAGGTGCCATCACGCGCAATGATCAAGCGACGCAACGCACCACCAATCTGGTAGCGCTTGCGACCAAGGTCTAGTGGGTGCCCCTGCTCGTCAACGAATGCGGGACGGCCAAAGATTTTCGCTGCTGGGTCGAGTACGAGTTGGCTCAAAGGCCCACTGGCAAGCTCGGGATAGGTCGAGCTAAAGGTGCGGGCATCACACTCGCTGATCGGGATGGTGATGTCGAATGTGATGGAGACTGAAATGGGCTCCGCGCTCGACACTCCCTCGTGACCAATGCCAAGGATCAGCGCAGTAAGTGCTTCAGCTCGACGCTCCTGTGCATTGGCGTCACAGTCACCCGGGATCGCGGGGTTCACAGCCGCAGCCTCAATCGCACGGTAGATAGCATGTGCGGACAGTGAATCTAGGTGGGCAATCAACGTTGATATTCCGTCGTCTCCGGGCTTGATGTACACATTGCGATTGCGCCTGGCAGCCTCTCGCCGGCGGGCTTGACCCTCTGCGTCAATTTTTTCAATCTCGTATCCCACTTTGGCTTTCGTGCGACCAGCTCCGTGGGTTCGAGCGAATGGCAAAACCGCGTTTTGTAAAGCAAAACAATCAGAATCAAATGCAGCTTGAGCTGCTGCAAGCCGCTGCGTGGTCGCGGGTGATTCACACTTCTCACAAGCACCCTGCGCGGATTCCAGCTCCGCGTGTGATGAAAAACGTTCAACCGAGTCGGTGATAGCCCGCACATGCGCGGGCGAAATTTCACCTAGTGCGAGAGCTTGGTGCGTTAATTTCAATGAACCAGCAAGTAGCCGCGCCTGATCAATGCGCTCTTGGGTGACAAATGAGGACCAGCGCAATGCAAGAGCGAGTTCTTCCCGCGCCAATTCAGCGATACGAATTGTGCGCTCGGAGCCACTCATGCGGTCCATGAATGTGTAGTCCTCAACTACGGGAGACTCCCCAGCAGCCGAGATGATTGCGGGAGTTTGAATGCTGGCCCACCAAGCTGAAACCCGTTCGTGTTCAACAAGAAAACGCACCGAGTCCGAAGGAGTGAGGTCCGCTGGATTCACCATGAGCAACAGTGACTGCAAGAAAGCTCCTGGCGTTAAACCAGCCGCGTGGTCCAAGATCACGGTGGGTGATTCAGTGAACGGGTTGAAATCTTCCATGCACACAATCTATGACAGGGGTCTGACATTCAGGTCATCGAAAAATACTGCGAAATATGAACTTTTAGCACAAACTATGCCGCCGACCAACCACCATCAGATGTAACCTGCGCACCATTGACATTTGCTGCTTCCTCGCTGGCAAGCCAGGAAATTACGCTCGCAATCTGATCAGCCGTTGCAGGAGTCGGCGGCATGGTTGCAAACTTCAATCCCGCGCGTTCCATAGCCCAACCGGACTCGGGCGCAGCCGAAGCGCCAATCCCCGTGGCTACCGGACCCGGGAGCACAGCATTGGATCTGATTCCTTTAGGACCGTAAAAGTAGGCAACGTGTTTGACCAAACCCATGACCGCATTTTTGGAGACTGCATAAGCCACGCCGGAAGCACCCGCACCGAGAGCGGCTTCAGAGGAAACGGTGACAATTGAACCGCTTCCAGAATTTTCGATGACCCATTTGCCACGAGTAATTCTGCGGTAAGTCCCTGTGAAACAAGCGCTTCTCGGGTAAGTTCCAGCCCTTCAGTGCTGATGTCACAACCGGTAACCGTCGCGCCTTCAGCTGTAAGCCGCAGAAGTGTTGCCTGACCGATCCCGCTACCCGCACCTGTAACTATCGCTGTTTTTCCTTGGTGCCTATTGGTATCCATAGAACTATTTTCACCCAGAAACCGGGAGGGATCGAGGGACTTTTGTCACCAATCGCGTGACCTAATCAGGCGGACTTCTCCGCCACCAAGTCTTCCGAGTGAGAGTCAAGCCCAGCGGACCGGCGTAAGCCGCGGCCACCGGTGGAGGCAAGAACAACGATGAACAACGCGGCGCCCACGAGCACGATCATGGTTCCGGATGGAACACCTGCGTAGTAGCTCAAGTACATGCCGATTAACCCGGACAGCATTCCAATCACCGTGCTGTAGGCGAGCATGCGGCCGAAGGAGTCGGTGAGCATGCGCGCGATAACTGCAGGGATCACCAACATTGCGGCAACAAGAGTTACACCGATCACGGTCAGGGTTGCCAAGATGGCAAGTGAGAGAACGACCATGAGCGCGGCTTCGATCCGGCCAACGTTGACGCCGGAGACTTTGGCAACGTCAGGGTCAAAGGTGCTGAACAGCAACGCGCGGTAACGCAGAAGAACAAATGCAGAGGTCAAAATTGTGACGGCAACCAGACCAATTATTTGGCCGGTACTGATCCCAAGAATGCTACCGAAAAGTGCGTTCTCAAACGATGGCCCGCTGGTGCCGAATTTGGCAAAGAGCGCAACACCAAGTGCGAAGGAGGCAATGGTGATCACACCGATTGCGGCGTCAGCCCCGACCCGGCTTCGTTTGGTAACGGTGGTGATTGCAAGAGCTGAGGCGATCCCCCACAGCCCTGCACCGATTGCGTAGAACTGGGCCGCGAAGAGTTGCATGGCAGCGAAGCCACCAAAGATCGAGTGCGAGAGACCGTGACCGATGTAGCTCATGCCGCGCAACACAATGTAAACGCCGATTAAGCCCAGGAGCGCTCCCGAAAGGCTTGCAACAAATAAACCTTTTTGAAAAAAGGCATAACTCAAAGGTTCAAGGAGAGTCTCCACGTCAGTTCCTCAATCCGGGGGTAAAAGGTGTTGGTGCTTCGTCGACAACGACGCGCATGCCTAAATGTTCAAGCACTTCCATACGGGCACCAAACGTGTTCTCAAGTACTTCAGAGGTAATGACTTGACTCGGTGTTCCGTCGGCCACGATCCGGTGATTAACACACACTAGGTGCGGCAGGTGGGTTGCCATGCCGTTGAGATCGTGGGTGGTTAACACGATTGCCATGCCGTCTTCGTGCAGGTCAGCGAGAAGATGCAAAATGTCGTGACGGGTGGACACATCCACGCCACTTGTCGGTTCGTCTAGGAGCAACACCTGCGGCTGGCGAAGCAATGCGCGCGCAAGGAACATGCGTTGCTGTTGCCCGCCGGAAAGTTCACGAATGTGGCGCTGGGCAAGATCCGCGATGCCGAGTCGCTCCAAAACTGCAGCAACTTCCTTTTTTTCCTTGTTAGTTGCCCACGGCATTAACCTGCTCGTCTTGCGCGACATCAGGACGCACTCAAACACGGTAATTGGGAAGTTCCAACTCACAGTTTCTAGCTGCGGTACGTAAGCGGTGCGCAGATTCGGTGCCCGCCACACGGTGCCTTCAACAGGTTTTAGCGTTGCGAGCAACAGCCTGAGCAGGGTAGTTTTGCCCGCCCCCGAAGGCCCCACGATCCCGGTGAATTGATCCTCGTGGACGTGAAATGACACGTCGTTGAGTACTCGGTGGTGGTCGTACGCCGCGGCAACATGGTCGAGCCTGATCATTTCAGGACCGACGCCGGTGCCGGTCAACGTTTGGACTTTGTCATTGCGGGTATACCGCGCTGTCAGAGTTCACGGGGGTAACAGTAATGGCATTGAGCGAAGTTGGCGTACCGCCCAAACCACTCACCATGGTGCTGAAGTTGTATTTCATGAGCCCTAACCAGGAGTGCTCAGCATCACCGGGTGCACCTGGCAGGTCGTCGTCACGCAGTGAGTCTTCATAGCGTGCTCCAGTTGCGCGGCCAACTTCTTCCAATACAGCGGAGGGAAATACCTCAGAGCCAAAGATTGTCGTGACGTTTTCGGCTTTGACCTGGTCGATGAGGTCTGCGACTTCCGATGGAGCAGGGTCAGCGAAGTCATTTGGTTGGAAGGCTCCGATAACTTCCCAGCCGTAATCCTTGGCGAAATATGCATACGCGTCGTGGTATGTCAGCAGTTTCAAGTTGCCAGCGGGAACGCTTTGCTGATCTGCTCTCACGGCTTCACCGAGTTCGGTGGCCTGCTGCTCAAATGTTGAGAAGTTTGCCGCGTAGTAGTCGGCGTTGTCAGGGTCAAGTTCGCTCAGCTGGTCACGAATCACGGCCGCGTACTCGATCGCGTAGCCAGGGTCAGTCCACAGGTGAGGGTTTGGCTTGCCCTCTTCTTCTGGGAATGAAAAGTCGTACAGGTAGTCAGACACGGGGAGAACCTCAGTACCGATTTCAACGATCTTGGTGCCGTCCTTCTTGTTGGTTTCAGCCATGCTGATGGTGGGGTCTTCGAGTTTTAGCCCGTTCACCAGAATCAGGTCGGCGTTGCTCAGCAACTCGGCAACCTGCGGTGCAGGTTCAAAGGTGTGACTATTGGTTCCTTCAGGAACGATGCCTTCAATTCGAGCTCGATCGCCAGCAATCGACGCCGCTATAGAGGTGATCGGGGAAACCGTGGTTGCGATCAGTGGACGAGTGTCCTCGCCTTCACTGGCTGTGTCACTCCCTGAGGAACAAGCGGCTAAGGACAACATGAGTGCAGCGGCTACAACGCCAAGTTGGAGGGTTTTCACATTCGAATCTTAATCACACATATTACTTAGTGCAAGTTATTTGCAACAACTTCAGATTAGCAGTCCGTTGCGCCGTTGCCAGCAACTACACCCGGTCATCGGGCAGTGAAGCCCTTCCCTGATCCTGTGTGGCACGAGTGACCGCTTCTCAGTTTGAGAGAAACTTTTCGCGGGAGGTGATTCAGATATCTTTTTGGCCCGCGTACCTTATCGGATTTTACCCACTTACTTCGGGTCGCTGAGCACGCACGACAAATGCTGAACACAGAAATAGGCCGCGCCAACCCGAAGGTTCGTTTTCTAGCGCGATTGACTGCGCTCGAAATGCTGCACCCAACGGTTTTTCAAAGCGTGGCATTGCAGCGTGATAATGAAAAGGCATGATCTCGATGTCGGTAAATCCGGCATCCAGGAAACTGTCCTCAATGGTCAGCGGGTTGTGGTACTTCGCCTCGTGACCTGAACTTGGTAGGGGCGGCATGTTCATGTCGACTCGCGTGGCAAGAAACTCCGCAGCTTGGTCTCGCACCTCACCTGTGACGCCGGCCAATAGATCATCGAGAATAAATTCGTAGGTGAATCGATTAAATGTGAAAAGCGAAAACAATTTGTTCCGGCACTCAACAAACACTGTCCCACCTGGCTTAAGCAAATGACGCATGTTCTCCAGTGCGACGATCTCGTGCTCCACGTGCGGCAACACACCCATTGCGAGCAGTGCGTCAAACCCACCCACCGAGTCAAAGCGGGACAGGGATAGTGAATCTTCGATGTCACCCCACGCCACCTGCCCTTGGATTAAGCCAAGTTCGCTCATGACGCCCTGGCTGGTCTCCACCATCTCCGAGTCGTTGTCCAACCCCCACATATCAAACCCAGCGTTAGCGAATATCGAAATCGCTCGACCGCCACCCACCCCTACCTCAAGCAACTTAGGTGAACCAGGATCAGGATCAATGAGCCCAGTCGCAGCCGCCCGATCCTCGCGGACCGCCTGCAAAACTTGGCGGAAAGCGAAGTGGTTCGCCGGGTAACCACCTTCAAGCTCTGGGTCCCACAATTGCCGGTACTGCTCTTGGGTAAGCGAGAAGTCTTGGTGCATTAATCCTCCGAGGGTGAGATTCGAGGCGAATCACAATCACATGCAATTGTTTTCCGGTATTTTATATGCAAAATTCTGAGGTGTTGACACTCACCCCAAATTGGACCTCAACGGCTGAATGACTGCCGAGTCACGGCACCATAAGTCCGTGAACTCAAACCAAATGGATTCCGACCGGCACTGGACCCTACTCACCAATCACGGTCGAATCCTGCTCATGATCGCCCAAAACCCCGACCTGCGAATCCGCGACCTAGCTCAGAGTGCTGGTGTCACCGAACGCACCGCCCAGAGCATTATCACCGACCTAGAAAGCGCCGGATACCTGACCAAAAAGCGCGAAGGTCGGCGTAATGTCTACTCC
>DKME01000105.1 GCA_002469525.1 Actinobacteria bacterium UBA7422 | reverse complement strand
CGCTTTGCCTTTGCGTGTGTGGTCGTGATGCGCCCGTGCTCAAACAGCGCTGTAGCGAGATTGCTCAACATGTGCTTCTCGTGGGAAGCTCCCCCACCGAGGCGGGCTCCCTTAGCTGGCGATGGCATCTGATCTCCTCATTAATCTTTTGTTAGGTCCTTGGCGGCAGGCTCTTAGAGCTGCTCGTCCTCGGGGAATGCGTCTTCGGTTTCAATGACAACAACTTCTTCAACTTCGTCTGGGTCAACATTCATGTCAACATCAGCATCGTCAAAGTAGACGGCCGTGGTGGGATCAAACCCTGGAGGGCTGTCCTTGAGTGCAAGACCAAGGCCGTGGAGCTTTACCTTGATTTCGTCGATTGACTTTGCGCCGAAGTTGCGAATGTCAAGGAGGTCAGCCTCACTGCGGGTGATCAGTTCACCAACGGTGTGGATGCCTTCGCGCTTGAGGCAGTTGTAGGAACGCACGGTCATGTCGAGCTGCTCAATTGGAGTTGAGAGTTGCTCGGCAACGAAAGCATCGGTTGGGCTTGGACCAATATCAATGCCTTCAGCGTCAACATTCATCTCACGAGCCAATCCGAAGAGTTCAACCAACGTGGAACCAGCGGATGCAACAGCATCGCGTGGCAACATGCAGGACTTTGTCTCAACATCAATGATCAACTTGTCAAAGTCGGTACGCTGCTCGACACGAGTTGCCTCGACCTTGTAGCTGACCTTGAGCACTGGTGAGTAGATCGAGTCCACCGGAATCCGGCCAATCTCTTGCTCCGGGTGCTTGTTCATGGTTGAAGGAACGTAGCCGCGACCGCGCTCGACAACGAGTTCGATCTCGAGCTTGCCCTTGTCATTGAGTGTTGCAATGTGAAGGTCAGGAGTATGAACTTCAACGCCTGCTGGTGGCTGAATGTCGGCTGCGGTCACGTTGCCACTGCCTTGCTTGCGCAGGTACATGACAACTGGTTCGTCGATTTCACTGGAAACTACAAGACCCTTGAGGTTCAAAATAATTTCAGTGACATCTTCTTTGACGCCGTCAATTGTGCTGAACTCGTGCAGAACTCCGTCGATCCGAATGCTAGTGACAGATGCACCAGGGATCGAGGAGAGCAAAGTCCGGCGGAGTGAGTTACCAAGTGTGTAACCAAAACCTGGCTCAAGGGGTTCCAACACGAAACGTGAACGGAACTCGCTGATGGGTTCTTCGGTGAGAATTGGACGCTGACTAATGAGCACTTTTTGTTTCCTTCCAGCGATACCCTCTAATTTGATATCGCGTTTCTCGGCTCGATTCGAGTGAATCGAATGTGGTTACTACTTGGAGTACAGCTCAACAATCAGCTGTTCGTTGACCATGGTGTCGATCGCGGCGCGTGCCGGAATCGCGTGAACGAGAATGCGCATTTTCGATGGCACAACCTCAAGCCACGCTGGAACAGTCTTTTCACCGATCTCAGCATGAGCCACGATGAAAGGAGTCAGTTCCAGTGAGCTGGGGCGAACGTCGATTACGTCATTGGGCGAGACGCGGAATGAAGGAATGTCGACCTTCTTGCCATTCACCATCATGTGACCGTGGGTGACCAACTGGCGCGCCATGTCGCGGCTCTTTGCAAAGCCGGCACGGAACACAACGTTGTCCAGACGGCTCTCAAGGATCTGCAGCAGGTTCTCGCCGGTCTTACCTGGCTGGCGCTGTGCTTCCTTGTAGTAGTTGGAGAACTGCTTCTCCAAAATGCCGTACATACGGGTTGCCTTCTGCTTCTCTCGAAGCTGCAACAGGTATTCGCTCTCCTTGGACCGACCGCGACCGTGCTGGCCGGGTGGGTAGGGGCGCTTCTCAAATGGGCATTTGGGTGACTCGCACTTTGAACCCTTCAAGAAGAGTTTCATTTTTTCGCGGCGGCACCGCTTGCAATCTGCGTCCGTATAACGCGCCATGGTTTTCTCCTATTTTCTAAATATTAAGTAGTGGTAAGAGTCCGCGGATTAAACGCGACGACGCTTCTTTGGACGGGTTCCGTTAAATGGCACTGGCGTGACGTCAGAGATTGAGCCAACCTCGAGACCTGTTGCCTGTAGCGAACGAATCGCGGTTTCCCGGCCTGAACCTGGACCTTTCACGAATACGTCGACCTTGCGCATGCCGTGTTCCATCGCGCGACGGGCAGCAGACTCAGCGGCTAGCTGGGCTGCGAACGGCGTGGACTTACGGCTGCCCTTGAACCCAACCTGACCGGCTGAGGACCATGCAATGACGGCGCCCGTTGGGTCTGTGATCGAGACAATGGTGTTGTTGAATGTGCTCTTGATATGAGCGTGGCCGTGGGCCACATTCTTCTTTTCCTTACGACGCACTTTCTTAGCGCCTGGACCTTTGGGGGCCATGTGTGATTCCTATTCTTTAGAGGTTGGGGATTCGCAACGAATTGCGAGATCGTTCGCTTAAGCCTTCTTCTTACCGGCAACTGTCTTACGTGGACCCTTACGCGTACGTGCGTTGGTATGGGTGCGTTGCCCGTGGACGGGAAGACCCTTGCGGTGACGAATTCCCTGGTAGGAACCGATTTCAACCTTACGGCGAATGTCGGCTGCAACCTCTCGGCGCAGGTCACCTTCTACTTTGAGGTGTAACTCGATCCAGTCGCGCAATGCGAGTGTTTGATCGTCGGTGAGATCCTTGGACTTCATTTGAGGATCAATGCCGGTTGCTTCCAAGGCTTTAGTTGCCTGCGAGCGTCCAACACCATAGATATAGGTAAGTGCGATTGCCATGCGCTTTTCGCGGGGCAAATCCACACCAATAAGTCGTGCCATGGGCGTTCTCTCTTTTCGGTTATTCACGGGGTCGTGTGGTGGGAGAGCCAACCCAGCCCGCCAAGGCTGGTCTTTGGCCCCGTGGCCAAAGGTGTCGTCCGGATCTTGTGATCCGGGGTCGGGTTCTCCCTGTACTTGGTGTCCGAGTTTTCTCTCCCGGTAACACCCCAGTGCTTGTCAGGCTTAGCTGTACTTCAACAGCTAGGTCCTTAGCCCTGGCGTTGCTTGTGACGAACGTTTTCGCAAATCACCATGACGCGTCCGTGGCGACGGATGACCTTGCACTTGTCGCAGATCTTTTTGACGCTGGGTTGCACCTTCATGGTTACTCTTTCTCGAGTTTCTAGTAAAAACGCTTATTACTTGTAGCGGTAAACGATGCGGCCGCGAGTGAGGTCATAGGGGGAAAGTTCCACCACAACACGGTCATCGGGAAGAATCCGGATGTAGTGCATCCGCATTTTTCCGCTGATATGGGCGAGCACCTTGTGCCCGTTGTCTAGCTCAACCCGAAACATTGCATTAGGCAGAGACTCCGTGATCAAACCCTCGAGCTCAATCGCGCCATCTTTTTTGGCCATGTACTCCGCTTCCCTATGATTGCTGCTAGAAATGTTCACCACTTCAGCCGTGCGAGTCTACGCAATGCCCCCTCCCACCATGAAGTTGGGGTCCGATCCACTCCCTCGCCTCTCCCCGGCCGACTTTCCCAGTTTCTGGGGTGGATGGACAACTATCGGTGTTTTGTCCGATTTAATGTCCGACTTCCCCCGAGGCTTGCCTGCCAGGATGTCCCGCCAGCCTGTCTCGCCAACCTTGCTGCTGCGTTATGCGGCTGCCAAGCCGGATAACAAGGACAAATCTGATGGATTTGTCCCGTGTAACGTCCGAGTTTCCCAGGAACTGGGAAACTCGGGCTTTATTGAATGGTGAGGATCTGGGGACCTGATTCGGTGATCGCAACGGTGTGCTCCCAGTGGGAGGCCCAGTTTCCGTCGGTTGTTACAACGGTCCAGTCATCAGAAAGTGTAAGCACTTCGGGTGAACCAATAGTCACCATCGGTTCTAACGCGAGCACCATGCCAACTTTAAGTTCGAGGCCTTGCCCTGCATGCCCGTAGTTGGGTACTGGCGGGTACATGTGCATTTCAGTGCCAATTCCATGTCCGACGTAATCTTCAACGATTCCATAGTCGCCGCTGCTACGGATCACTTTTTCAATTGCGGAACCGATATCTCCCATGTGATTGCCGGCGACTGCTGCTTGGATACCAGCATCAAGGGATGCGCGGGTCACGTCTGAGAGCTGTTGAATTGCTGGCAGAGGCTCACTTGATGCGATGACGCTAATCGCTGCATCCCCGTGCCAACCGTCAACAATCGCGCCGCAGTCAATTGAAACGAGATCACCTTCGTTGACCACACGGCCACCAGGGATTCCATGCACAACTTCTTCGTTGACCGAGGTGCAGATAACCGCAGGGAAGCCGTAGTAGCCAAGAAATGACGGGGTTGCGCCAGCACCATAAATACATTCGCGAGCGATCGCGTCGAGCTCACCTGTTGTGACTCCGGGTTTAACGTTGACGCGCAATGTTTCCAGAGTGTCTGCGACCACTTTGCCTGCGATACGCATTAAGCCAATTTGTTGCGGGGTCTTGATCTGAACACGCTCTTTTTTTCGGAATACCATTGTGCTTGTTACACACTCACGGCGATAAGGATTGCAGCCGTGACCGCAGCGATGTCCCCGAGTCCGTCAACCTGGATGAGTAGTTCGCGATCCAAGTACACCTCAATGAGTGGCGCTGTTTGTTCCGCGTACACCTCAAGGCGACGACGTAGTACGTCCTCGGTGTCGTCGCTGCGACCTTGATCTGCGGAGCGTTTCACGAGTCGGCCAACTACAACGTCGACGTCTACCGTGAGTTCAATAACCCGATCAAGTGCAGTGCCTGCTGACCGCAGCATTGCATCAAGTTCAGCAACCTGCTCCACTGTTCGTGGATAACCATCAAGGATGAAACCTGGTCGAGCGTCGTCATGCGTCAGTCGATCACGGACCATTGAATTAGTCACACCGTCTGGGACATACTCGCCCGCGTCCATGAACGCTTGCGCTTCTTTGCCCAAGGGAGTGCCTTCACTGACATTTGCCCGGAAGATGTCCCCTGTTGAAATATGTGGAATCCCAAGCTCTTTGGACAGCAGCGCGGCCTGGGTACCTTTACCGGCCCCTGGTGGGCCCATGAAAACGATGCGCATACGACGAAAGCCTACCGGAACTCAAGTTCCCAGTGGCTCCTACTTAAGGAAACCCTCGTAATTGCGTTGCTGCAATTGCGCTTGGATTTGCTTGACCGTGTCAAGTCCGACCCCAACCATGATCAGGAGTGACGTACCACCGAAAATGAACTGGGTTGAGACACCCAAGAAGTCGAACGCAAACACCGGGAGAATCGCAATCAGGCCCAAGTACAACGAACCAGGTGCGGTCAATCGGGTCAACACGTAGTCGAGGTATTCAGCGGTAGGACGTCCGGCACGAATCCCAGGAATGAATCCACCGTAACGCTTCATGTTGTCGGCAACATCTGTTGGGTTAAACGTGATGGACACGTAGAAATAGCAGAAGAACACAATGAGTAGGAAGTACGTGGCCAGATACACCGGTCCGGATCCAGTTCCATAGTTTTGCTGGAGCCATTGCGCCCAGCCTGCTTGACTGCCAGTGAGTTGCACGAAAAGGGTCGGCAGGAACAGAAGTGAGGATGCAAAGATAACCGGGATAACACCGGCCATGTTGACCTTAAGCGGAATGTAGGTGGATGTTCCGCCGTACATCCTGCGGCCAACCATGCGTTTCGCATATTGAACTGGAATTCGTCGTTGAGCTTGCTCCACGAACACTACGAACGTGATAACCATAAGTCCGATTATGAGAGTTATCGCGAATGTGAATGCACCGCGACTACTGAGAATATTGGCAAACTGCGCTGGAATCACGGCAATGATCGAAGTGAAAATAAGCACGGACATACCGTTACCTACACCACGTTCTGTGATCAATTCGCCGAACCACATGACGATCGCCGTTCCGGCCGTCATCACCGTGATCATGACAAGCATGACCCAAATCCCTTGATCGGGAATAATCTCTTCATTACAACCTTGGAAAAGTGCGCCGGGTGACCGTGCCAAGGAAAGGATCGCGGTCGATTGCAAAATGGCCAAACCAATAGTCACGTAGCGCGTGTACTGCGTAATCTTGGCCTGTCCCGCGCTTCCGTCCTTTTTCAGTGTTTCCAAGCGAGGTATCACCACGGTCAGCAACTGCAAAATAATGCTGGCCGTGATGTAGGGCATGATTCCCAGCGCGAAGACCGAAAGCTGAAGAAGTGCCCCACCACTGAAGAGGTTGATCAGTGCGTACACGGAGTTGTCCTGTACGACGTCAATACACCGTTGAATCGCCGAGTAGTCGACACCTGGGGTCGGCATGACCGAACCAAGGCGGTAAACCGCGAGCAAACCGAGTGTGAACAGGATTTTCTTGCGAAGATCCGGGGTACGCAGGGCGTCCCTGAAAGCACTAATGTGCACTTGGCCTCCTGCTCACTAATCGATTACTGGTCCTAGGATCCTACAGTTCGGTTACAGAACCGCCCGCGGCGACAATCTTGTCACGAGCTGCCCCAGAAAATTTGTCTGCCGTTACATTAACCTTGACCGCAATGTCTCCCTGACCCAGTACCTTGACCAACTCACCCTTACGGACCGCACCGGCAGCTACCAGCTCAGCAACACCAATCGTGCCACCCTCTGGGAACAATTTTTCGATGGCAGCCACGTTAATGACCTGGTACACCTTGGTGTTCGGACTGGTAAAACCCTTGAGCTTAGGCAGTCGCATGTGCAGTGGCATTTGGCCACCCTCAAAGCCGGCTTTAACCTGGTAGCGAGCTTTTGTGCCTTTGGTACCGCGACCCGAAGTCTTTCCCTTGGATGCCTCACCGCGACCCTTACGGGTTTTGGCGGTTTTGGCACCGGGTGCCGGACGCAGGTGATGAACTTTAAGTGTCATAGTTAATTGACCTCCTCGACAACCACCAGATGTGAAACGGTGTTCACCATTCCACGAAACTCTGGGCGGTCTTCTTTTACAACGGTGTCACCAATTCGCTTGAGTCCGAGTGAACGCAACGTATTGCGCTGATTACTCGTTCCGCCAATCTCTGACTTGATCTGAGTGACCTTGATCTGCGCCATCACGCACCTGCCCCTGCTGCGCGAGCCCGAAGTAGAGCTGCTGGCGCGACGTCTTCTAGTGGGAGTCCACGGCGAGCAGCGACAGCCTCCGGGGACTCAAGCCCCTTGAGCGCGGCAACCGTTGCGTGAACAATATTGATCGCATTATCGGATCCGAGTGACTTACTCAGAACGTCTTTGATGCCGGCACATTCCAATACGGCGCGGACCGGGCCACCAGCAATAACGCCGGTACCTGGTGCAGCCGGGCGGAGCATGACCACACCAGCGGCCGCTTCACCTTTAATTGGATGCGGGATTGTTCCTTGGATGCGAGGGACTTTGAAGAAACTACGCTTCGCTTCTTCAACGCCCTTGGCGATCGCTGCCGGAACTTCCTTGGCTTTGCCGTAACCGACGCCAACGTTTCCGTCACCGTCACCAACGATTACAAGTGCGGTGAAGCTGAAGCGTCGACCACCCTTGACCACCTTGGAAACCCGGTTGATCGCGACTACGCGCTCCAGCAGATTTGACTTCTCCTCGCGTGGGCCGCGATCTTTGCGATCCCGACGCTCGCCTCCGCCACCACTGCGGCGCGACGTATCAGACATTGTTACCTCTTCCCGTTCGAAAAATTAGAATGTGAGTCCGCCTTCGCGAGCGCCCTCAGCGAGAGCAGCTACGCGACCGTGGTACTTATGGCCACCGCGGTCAAAAACCACCGTGTCGATCCCAGCTTTTTGTGCACGTGAGGCAAGTTCGTTTCCAACCTTGCGTGCCTTGGCAGTTTTATCGCCGTCGGATCCGCGAAGACCAGTTTCCATAGTGGACGCAGAAGCCAGTGTCACGCCTTGAACGTCGTCGACCAGTTGGGCGAAGACGTGACGCGTCGAGCGGTTCACAACCAGACGCGGACGCAGTGCGGTGCCGGACACCTTCTTGCGAACACGAAGATGACGACGCTTGCGGCCAACAGCAGTTTTGCTGCCTGAGCCAAGCTTTGGGGCGAAGGAACTCATTACTTACCAGCCTTTCCAGCCTTGCGACGGACGACTTCGCCTTCATAGCGAACGCCCTTACCCTTATAAGGTTCTGGCTTGCGAATCTTGCGAATATTCGCAGCGACTTCGCCGACCTTCTGCTTATCAATTCCGATTACTTTGAACTTGATCGGAGACTCAACCGCAAAGGTGATTCCCTCTGTTGCCTTAACAACCACCGGGTGGCTGAATCCGAGTGCGAACTCAAGGTCGCTCCCATTGGCTGCAACACGGTAACCGGTACCCACGATCTCCAAGGTTTTTTCATAACCCGTTGTAACGCCCGTGATCATATTGGCGATCAAAGTGCGGCTCAAACCGTGCAATGCGCGTGAATCACGCTCATCGTCAGGTCGGGTAACTAGGATTTCGTCGCCTTCTTGCTTAATGGCAATTGGCAGGGCGATCGTGATTGCCAAGGACCCTTTAGGTCCAACGACCGAGATGTCTTGACCATTGATCGTGACGTTTACTCCTGCAGGCACCGAGACTGGTGCTCGTCCAATACGTGACATTGCTCCTCCTACCAAACGTAGGCGAGGACTTCCCCACCTACGCCTTTCTTCGCGGCCTGGCGGTCAGTGAGCAACCCGGTCGAGGTGGACAAAATGGCAATGCCCAGACCACCAAGAACCTTGGGAAGGTTGGTGCTCTTTGCGTAGACTCGCAACCCTGGCTTAGACACCCGACGCAAGCCAGCGATTGAGCGCTCGCGTGAGGGTCCGTACTTCAGGTTAAGGGTGAGCGTCTGGCCCACTTCGGCGTCAGCGACGTCGAAACTAGCTATATATCCCTGCTCCTTCAAGATCTCCGCAATATGCGATTTGATCTTGGAATGCGGCATGGAGACGGTGTCGTGGTACGCCGAATTTGCGTTGCGCAGACGAGCGAGCATGTCTGCAATCGGGTCTGTCATTGTCATGGCCGTTTGGCCTTCCTCGCTGTGGTTTCTCCGGTCGTTACCGAGGACCTACAGCGTCGTGGTTTACCAGGAACTTTTAGTTACTCCGGGGAGTTCGCCGGCATGTGCCATCTCACGTACACAGATGCGACACAGGCCGAACTTACGGTAGACCGCATGTGGACGACCACACCGGTTACAGCGGGTGTAACCCCGCACCTTGAACTTTGGGGTTTTCTGCTGCTTTTGGATCAGCGCTTTCTTTGCCATGTGCTCAGGCCTCCTTAAATGGGAATCCGAGAAGCCGGAGCAATGCTCGACCTTCGTCGTTGGTCTTGGCGGTTGTTACCACCGTGATGTCCATTCCGCGAGTGCGATC
Organism: Actinobacteria bacterium UBA7422; assembly: GCA_002469525.1. Taxonomy (GTDB): domain Bacteria; phylum Actinomycetota; class Actinomycetes; order S36-B12; family S36-B12; genus UBA4592. Next base: position 198 of record DKME01000105.1, on the reverse strand, counting down.
GATTTTGTCCTGATCGATCTCGTGGAACATGGACTGCTCGGTCAAACCGAATGTGTAGTTTCCGTGTCCGTCGAACTGCTTTGGCGAAAGACCGCGGAAGTCACGAATGCGAGGCAATGCAGTGCTCAGGAGTCGATCGAGGAATTCCCACATGCGATCACCACGGAGGGTCACGTGTGCACCGATCGGCTGTCCTTC